>JACDCN010000008.1 GCA_013817555.1 Actinomycetota bacterium | reverse complement strand
CCTTAAACGAGCCGAACAAGCTTAGCACCGCCCATCGGGAGCAACGTTCCGGCGTAGTCGGGGAAGCGTGGCGGGCCGTCCCTGAATGGCGTTGGGGCGCTGCGGTTGATCGCCCTCGACCTCGAACCCGACGGCCGGACCCTCATCGAGCTTCCCTGGCGGCCTGCCTCGTCTATCGCGGCCTTCGCGCCCTCCGGGCTACGGAGCCACGCAAGGCGCTCGACGTCGCCGGTGTCGTAGGCCATCTGTTGCTCACCCAGGAGCAGATGTTTCGCGACCTGCTTTAGGACCCCGTCGTCCACCCACGCTTGCGACACCGTGCCTCTTGGCGGCCTGCTCGAGCATCGTCTCCGTGTTCCCGAGCCCTCGCCCGAGCGCCTCCGTCACCATCGCGGCCAGGTCCAGCGGCGACTGGTCGAGCTCGGCGTCGTAGTCGTCGTCGTAGTCGTCGTCGGCGTCGACTGGCGGTGTCAAGTCGCCGGGGAGAGGCTTCGCTCGGAACATCACGGAATCGCTCCCTCGGGGACGGAGGTATCGATCTCCTGCTTCGCGATAGACTCAGGCGGAGCGACACGTACAAGCCCGAGACCCGTGGTCACCCGGCGCATCCCGGTCATTGCCATGGCTGCCACGACCCCGCGGCCGGAGGTTGTCCCGTAGCTCGTAGAACTTCGTAAGGCGGCGGTCCCTCCAAGCCCGTCCGCTCCGATTGGGAGCGTGTGGGCGATCCGTCGAAGATCAAGGAGGAACCGCCGTGGGAAGCAACGTACCGCTCGCGCAGGCGAGCAACGAGGAGATCGTCCTGCCAGCGCGCGTGCAGGAGGCGCTCGGGCAGCTGGTCGGCTCGGCGAAGGAGGGGCTGCTGGCGTTGAGCGTCGGCGTCGGCCTCGGCGTTTTGGCCGAGTTGCTGGAAGAGGAAGTCGTCGAGGTCGTCGGCGCCAAGGGCAAGCACGACCCGGGGCGGACGGCCGTGCGGCACGGCCACGGGTCGGGCGAGGTCACGCTCGGCGGCCGGCGCGTCGGGGTCGAGCGGCCGCGCGTCCGCAGCGCCGACGGGCGAGCCGAGGTACGGTTGCAGACGTACGAGTACTTCGCCGACCGCGACCCGCTGACCAAGGCGGTGCTGGAGCGGATGCTGGCCGGTGTCTCGACCCGCCGCTACCGGCGCACGCAGGAGCCGGTCGGCTCAGGGGTCGAGCGGGCAGCGCGGTCGACGTCGAAGTCGTCGGTCTCGCGCACCTTCATCGAGCGAACGCGGGGAGCGCTGTCGGAGCTGATGAGTCGCCGCCTGGACGACGTCCGGCTGGCGGTGATGATGCTGGACGGGCTCGAGCTGCAAGGGCGCACGAACGTGGTCGCGCTCGGGATCACCACCGAGGGCGTCAAGATCCCGCTCGGGCTCTGGGAAGGCTCGACCGAGAACGCGACCGTCGCGACGGCGCTGCTCTCCGACCTGGTCGAGCGCGGCCTCGACCCCGCGCAGGGGATCCTGTTCGTGATCGACGGCGCCAAGGCGCTCAGAAAGGCGATCCGCAACGTCTTCGGCCAAGCGCCGGTGCAGCGGTGCGTGCGGCACAAGGAACGCAATGTGATCGACCTCTGCCCGAGCGCGAGCGGCCGAGCGTGAAGCAGCGGCTGCGGCGAGCCTGGGCGCTCGACGACCACGCCCGCGCGCTCGACCAGCTGCGCCAGCTCGCCGGCGAGCTCGAGCGCACATATCCCGGCGCCGCCGGCTCGCTGCGCGAAGGGCTGGAAGAGACGCTCACCCTCACCCGGCTCGGCGTCACCGGCTCGCTCAAGCGCACGCTCGAGTCGACGAACCCGTGCGAGTCGATGCTCGAGATCGTCCGCCGCACCCAGCGCAACGTGAAGCGCTGGTCCTCGGGCGAGATGGCCCTGCGCTGGACCGCCGCCGGCATGCTCGAAGCCGAACGGCAGTTTCGGAAGATCATCGGCTACCGCGACCTCGCCACCCTCGTCGTCGCGATCGAACGCGACCACGACCGTCGCCGTCACTCCGATGCCACGCACACCCCGAGCAAGGAGGCCGCTATCGTCGCTGCGATGTAACGATCACGCCGGGACCGCCGTCACCGAAAATCCACGGCGAGCGGGACATCCTCCGCGGCCGAATGCTCGCCATGGTGCCACCTTCTGCTCGAACCGTCGAAGCCGTCCCGGCCCGTCACGGCGTAGCTGTCGAAGTACGCCCGCATAGTCGCTGTCAGCGAGCGCGGAGGGCCGACTTCTCGGTACCAGGAAACGTTGCATCCGTCGGGAATAGCGCATACCCCTCCGCGCTACGTATCAAAACGTGTAGCCACCCGACGTGACGCTGAGACCAGCGCATGCGAAGGCGCTGCTCGACCACTGCCCGAAGAGCATCGAGCCGTGTGGGCCGCGGCGCTGTACGCGGGTCTGAGGCGAGGCGAGCTCCGGGCACTGCGTGTCTCAAACCTTCGCGGCCTCGACGGCAATGAGGTCGCAGCTATCAGCGTGGAGCACGGATGGGACGACAAGGAGGGCGAGCGCGCGACGAACTCGACGGCCGGCGTCCGAGAGATTCCGATGCCGGAGACATGTGCGCGATTATCGCCGCCCACATCGAACGGCTCGAGCTGACTGGCGAAGATCTCGTGTTCGCGCAGCCGAAGTCACGAGGCAAGCCGTTCATTCACCACCGGATATGTCCAAGACCGGGCGGACGAGGCGTGGGCCTTCGGTCGTTCCTCGACGCGGCCGGAATCTCCGAAGCGCGCGCGCCGCTACCTCGAGCGCGCGTCGACATCGGTGGGCAGACGCGACGCCACGCGATAGGGACAGCTCGCCGACGACGCTAAGCGCGTCGACGAGTCTCGTCGGCCCCGCGGCCGGGAAGTTTGTTCCGCTCGCGACTGGTGCGCGGACTGGTGCGCAGAACGTCTCGACCGCGTAGCTAAGCCGAAAAGAGCCGAAAAGCCCGAGACTCCAAACCGGGAGGTGCAGATTCGAGTCCTCTCTCCCCTTGGCTCGGCGCAAGACTGAAATCGGTCGCGCAAATTCCCTGAAGGCGTCCGCTTCGCTGCCAACCCAGCTTGGGTGCCTCACTTACTACGTCAAGCCGAGAGGTGCGGGCGAATCAAAGCGTCGATCTGACGCCCGGTCGCTCGGCCCTCGAGCCGAGCCACCACCTGGCGGTCCTTGATCAGGACCAGCGAAGGGAACTCCGTGACCTCGAGCTCGCGAGCGAGCGCCGGATTCCGGTCGACATCGACATCGACCACGCGCAGCCGTCTCTTCTGCGTCACCTTGACCCACGCGACGAGACTTTCCATGCGCCGAGAGGCGCCGGACTCCCGCTTTCTCAAGAACAGGAGCGTCGGCAACTCAGTGGTGAGCTCGATCGTGCCGGTGATGTGCTGTGTGCTCACCTCCAAAGGGTTCCCCCCGCTTCTCGTTCTCGAAACGGCGACGCACCCGCGTTTCGCCCAGCCGCGCCTCGGGAACACCAGTGGGGCCAACCGCGAACGAGGAGGAACGAATGCCGGACAAGATAGTGCGAGATGCGATGACCACTTCGCCCACTGCTATTGCGAGTGACAAGTCGGTTGTCGAAGCTGCTCGGACGATGACGACGGAAAATGTTGGTTCGCTTCCGGTCGTCGAGGAGCAGAAGCTCGTCGGAATGATCACCGACCGTGACTTGGTCACCAATGTCCTGGCCAAGGATCTCGATCCGAATACGGTTCCCGTAGCAGACGTCGCAACGCATGACCCCGTTTCCGTTTCGCCGGACGAGTCCCTGGACACGGCGCTCGAGCGGATGGCCGAGAAGCAGGTCCGTCGGCTTCCGGTCGTCGAGGACGGTCGTCTCGTGGGAATCCTGGCACAGGCGGATGTCTCTCGCACCGCGCAGCCCGAGTCGACCGGACGGATGGTCGAGAAGATCTCGGAGAGCTAGCCTCGACTTGGCGCCAGACCGGAATCCGCTGTAGCGGATTGCGGTCGCGCGAAATCCTGGAGGCAACGCTTCGCGGCCGCCGCCTCGCCGTATCCAAGTCGTCGATCTAGACGTCTAGCGGGAAAGCTGCAACTCGAGCCACTCGCGCCTGTCGCGCTGCACGCTTTCGAACGAGTCGACAAGCGGGTCGAGAACGCGAGCGAGTCCTTCGTCCGAGCCGCTCCCAGACGCCAGCGGGCCTAGCGAGACCGACACCCGCTCGTCTTCTGCGGTGACCTCGACCGTAACCTCGTCTTCGGCCCCGACGGCTTCCAGCACGCTGAGCACCGCAAGCTGGAGATCGTCCATTCGCTCGTACGACAAATCTAGTCGGCTGCCGATCCCGCCGAGTACGAGAGACGCCACTCCCGTGTAATGGGCTTGCGCCGGGATCGTGAGGGAGATCAAATCGCTCATTTGCTGGCACGCCTCTGTCGTGCACCTTCCCTTACACTCGCGCCTGTGGCAAGGCCCGGCGAACTCGAGGTGAACATCGAATCCGCGTCCGGTCGCGCGACCGTCGTTCGAGTCGACGGCGACCTGGACATGGCGACCTGCCCTAAGCTCGCTGAGGCGCTCGAACGCGCCGACGTCGGCAAGCGCACGATCATCGACCTCTCAGGGTGCACGTTCCTCGACTCTTCGGCCGTGCGAGTGCTGATCGCCGCAGCACGCGCTTCCGAGTCCGCCGGTGGCGATGTCTTGCTCGTCACGAAAGATCCAGGGATCCTCCGAATTCTCGAAATCGCTTCCGTCGACGCGATGCTCCCGGTGCACGAGACAGTCGAGTCGGCCGCGGTCACGCGGGAGAAGTAGTCGCGGCGAGAGCCTCGTCCCGGCTAGCGTCGATGTCGAAGAGCCGGTCGAGAAGGGTGACCTCGAAGATCCTCCGAACCTCCGGGCGCGGAATCACGACGCGTAACCGTCCACCCGATTCGCCGAGTCGTTTCAAGCCGCTGAGCAGCACTCCGAGCGCCATCGAGTCGAGGAACGTCACACCGGAGAGATCGAGGACGAGCGCCGAAGGCGCCTCGTCGATTACCTCCGAGAGCCGAGCGGCGAGCTCATCGACGACGCGCATATCCGTGTCTCCATGTACCGCGATAACGATCGTCCGGGCATTACGAACGTGTTCCGTCTCGTCGATCCGAAACTCGATCGCAGCCCGATGCGCTAGCTCGGATTCAGTCATTGCACTCGGTAAGGGATACCCACCATATTGCAGGGGCTAAACGACAGCGCCGATGGCAGGGAAGTCGCCAAGACGAGTGTCAGGATATAACGCATCCCGACTTGACGATTCCCACCAGATCGTGTGTTCTAAACGGGTGACCCAGTTCGAGCTCGAGCAGCGTGGCGCGGACGGTCTGCGAGTCGTCGTCCTCACTGTCACGGGAGAGCTGGATCTCACCAATGCTCAAGAGCTCAGGGAGCGCGTGGACGCCGTGGCGTTCACGAACGGCACTGCTCTCGTGCTCGATCTCACACGCGTGGCGTTCATCGACAGCGCGGCTTTGCACGTTCTCTTCCGAGCCGCGCGCGGGCTGAGCAAGCAGCGCTTCGGGCTCGTCGTCGAGCCAGTTTCCGCCATCTCGCGAACCCTCGAGATCGTCGGCATCTCCGAGGTGGCGACACTCGGCGGGTCGGTCGACGACCTCAGGGCCGCGCTGTCCGCCACGTGATCGTCCGGTCACCCGAGTAGGTTTCCGAGGGTTGGTCTGAGGGTATTTCCTCGGCGCCGGAGCGAGTTCGGCCGGCGTCCAGCGAAAGGAGTGACATGGGCATCAGTCTCAGCATTCTTCTCATCGCCGCAGGTGCCGTGCTCGCGTGGGCCGTCGACGCGGAGGTCTCAGGCCTCGACATCACCCTCGTGGGCGTGATCCTGCTGATCGTCGGGATCATCGGGCTCGTCACCTCGCTCATCTTCTGGTCGAGCTGGGGCGGTTTCGGTGGGGCGCGAGACAGCGGCGGTCAGAACACGACCATCGTCGAGCGCGACAGTCGCGACAGTAACGCGTAACCGAGCATGAGCATCATTGCCTGGATCATCCTAGGGCTCTTGGCGGGGCTGATCGCGAAGGCGATCATGCCAGGCGCGGAGCGAATCGGGCTCATCCTCACCACCGTCCTCGGCGTCGTGGGTGCCATTCTGGGTGGCTTCCTCGCTACGGCGCTCGGATTCGGTGACCCGATCGACGAGTTCTTCGACATCAGCACGTGGATCGCAGCGATCGTCGGCGCGCTGGTAATTCTGTTCGTCTGGAACGCCATCAGCAGGCGAAGGCTCGCCTAAGAATCATCCGGGGCCGGCAGCGCTGCGGCCCCGGATGCATCCAAACCTGCTTTCCTCTCAACGTGCACCGCATCACCGTCGAGAACTCTCCGCGAGCGAACGTCGTGACGGCTTCGGGTGAGTTGGACGCCCACGTCGCGCTCGACCTGGCCGCTGCGCTCGCCGAAGCGGACACTGACGGGCGGCTGATCGCCAACCTGACTGCGGCTTCGTTCATGGATTCGACCGCCCTCGCGCTTCTCGTCAGAACCGTTCGGGAGCGGGAGGAACGCGGAGCCGAAACCCGCATCGTCCTGCCACGAGGCACGGGGCGCAGGATCTTCGAGATCACCACGCTAGATCGCGTGCTGCCGGTATCGCCCTCCCTGGCAGAAGCTATGGGCCAGGACTAACCTAGTGGTCTAGGACGGCGACTCGGCCAGATACTTGGTCATGTGCACGACTGTACCGCGGCCGTCTTCGCCGCTTCTGACATCCAGCTCGTCGACGATCGCGCGGATGATGGCGATTCCCATCCCTCCATCCGCCGGCTCGGCGAGCTCGAACGTATCAGCCTCGAGGAGCTCCTCGATGCGCGGAAGCTCGAGGCCGGAACCGGTGTCTTCGACGATCATCTCGAGACGATTGTCTTTGACCACAAAGGCAACCGTGACCGCGCCGTCTTCATCGTCGTAGGCGTGTCGCACCGCGTTTCCGCAGGCCTCGGTGACGGCGAGCCTTAGGTCGGCCAGAAGCTCCGGCCCGATAGGCATGTCTCGCAGGACTCCACCTAGCGCAAGCCGCGCAAGCAAGAGGTACTCGGCCTTGGCCGGGAAGGTCAGTCGGACGGTCCCCTCATTCATTGCGGGGCGCCATCTCTTCGATTCTCCCGCGCATGACCATGAGCGCGCGGCGAAGAAGCCGGGACACGTGCATCTGGGAGATACCCACCTCGGCGGCAATTTGAGACTGGGTCAGCTCATCGAAGAAGCGGAGCTCGACGATTCGCCGCTCGCGATCGTCGAGCGCGTCGAGACCGGCTGAAATCAGCGATATGTCCTCGATCTCCTCGAAACCGGCATCTACGACGCCGAGCTTCTCGGCGAGAGAATCGTCTCCCCCGCCCTCGAAGGGGGCATGGAGCGATCGGGTCGAATACGCGTGAGCGGAGTCAAGCGCGTCGATTACCTCTTCCTCCTCCGCCCCCGTAGCCTTCGCGAGCTCAGGAATCGTGGGCGAGCGCCCGAGCTCGTTCGTAAGGTCATCGAGGACGCGCGAAAGGCGAACGCTCAACTCCTTCAGCCGGCGCGGGACATGCATCGCCCAAGCCTTGTCGCGGAAGTGGCGCCGAATCTCGCCGACGATCGTCGGCACCGCGTAGCTCGAGAACTCGACACCCCGGTCGACATCGAACCTGTCGACGGCCTTGATCAGCCCGAGGGAACCGACCTGGACGAGGTCCTCCAACGGCTCGCCACGGCCTGAGTACCGGTTCGCGAGAGCTCGGACGAGAGGCATGAGCTCCAGGAGAGCCTGATCGCGTGCCGCCCGATCACCTTCGCGGTGATAAGCGCGGAGAAGTGCATTGACGTTCCGTTCCATGAGAGAAATCAATCGCCTTCGGCCGGGGGAAAGGTGCCGGGAACGGTATCGACAGCGCGACTCTCGCGAGCGCCCGACAAACGGGAGTCGAGCTTGCCCGCAACGAGGTCGCGCACGCTTCGTGTGCTCATAAGGTCTTGCTCTCGTCGTACGCCTCTCCACCCCACGGGGCGGCATCGCGACCTCCTCGGGATAGTCTGTCCCTAAGGCAGTACCCCCCGGCGCGTTTTCTCGCAAACCGTCACGTTTGAGCCGAGGGCAACTTTGGGTATTCAGCGCTGAGTCAACGACCAAGGAGGGGAACCGTGTATATCGGTGGCGGTTTGCTCGCATTGATCATCATCATCCTGTTGCTGATCTGGATCTTCTAGAGGTTTTTACGGTTCGCCGGCTCCGGCGAGGGACTTCTCGAGCGTCACCCGCGTCCCCGTGCTTGCGGGCGTGATCTCCACCGAGGTCATGGCTGCTTGCATGAGCCGGAGC
Source organism: Actinomycetota bacterium (assembly GCA_013817555.1). Classification (GTDB taxonomy): domain Bacteria; phylum Actinomycetota; class Thermoleophilia; order Gaiellales; family Gaiellaceae; genus GMQP-bins7. The sequence goes on along the minus strand of JACDCN010000008.1, from coordinate 9,331 downwards.
CCGAATCCCCGATCGACTCTCTCTGTCTGGGGTAACCACGCTCCCGTGTCCTCGATGGATATCTCCAATTTCGAGCCACTCAGCTCGGCCCGTATCTGCATGGTGTTCTCACTCGGGTCGACGGCATGCTCGATCGAATTCGCGCACGCCTCCCAGACGGCCAGCACGACGTCGTGCGTCTCGGACTTGCTGAGCGGCGCACCGCCGAGCCAAGTCCGCATCACGTCGCGAACCAGATCCAGCGAGCTGACATCGCTCGGGACGTGGAGATGAAGCGGCTGGGGCGCGACCGCGAGCAGGCGCACGGCGAGAAGCGCGATATCGTCGCCGCGCTCCCGGCTCCCGACCAATTCCCGGATCAAGTGCTCGACGAGCTGCTCCGGTTCCCGCGGTCCCTCTGAAACGGCGAGGCACAGCCGGTCGAGCCCTACGTCGATCGATTCGCCGCGTCGCTCGACGAGACCGTCGGTGTACAGGACGAGAGTCGTGCCGACGGGGAGGTCGACGATCTCCTGGGTGTATCTCGTATCGGTTCCGGCGCCGAGAGGCAACCCGCGGCCGCCCTCCAGAAACTCCACCCGGCCGTCGGGAAAGGCGATGAGCGGTGGTGGATGACCGGCTGACGTGTAGCGGCAAACGCGAGCTTCACCATCGATGACGACGTAAACCACGGTCGCGAACGCCGTCTCCATGACCTCCTCGGCCAGGCGGTTGAGACGGGTGAGAGTCGAGGATGGCTTCATCCTGTCCAGGGAGAAGGCTCTCAAGCCGTTTCGGAGTTGCCCCATGGTCGCGGCCGCTTGCACGCCCTTGCCGACGACGTCGCCCACGACGAGGCCGAGCTGCCCGTCCTGGAGTCGGATCGCATCGAACCAGTCGCCGCCTACTGCGACGCCGGCCGTGCCCGGCAGATACCGAGCGGCAAGTTGCATACCCTCGACTCGAGGCAACGAGGCCGGGAGAACACTTCGCTGAAGCGTCTCGGCGATCGACTGCTCGGACTCGTACGCGCTCGCGCGGTCGAGCGCCTGGGCCGCCTGGCCGGCGAGCGCCTCCACGAACCGCCGATCCTCCGACGACAGCGAGTACCGCTCTGCCCACGACATGACCAGCAGCCCGTTGGCGCGCCTACCGGCGACCAGCGGGACGTAGAGGAACGACTCGTGCTCGGCAAGCTCCATGAGCGCCGAGACGTCCGGAAAGGAGACTCGTACGTCCTCGAGCGACTCGTAGAAGGCCGAGACCCGGCGCTTCACGGCCCGGTTGCCGGGCGTCGGCTCGTCGAGCGGCATCTCGCGCCGCGACTCGACGCTTTCATCCGAATACCCCACCCACGCCAACAGCTGTATGAGGCGGCGATCCTCGAGAACGATCCCGAGCGCAGTCGCAGACGCGCCGAGTGCAGGACCGATCTCGTCGACGACGACCTTCGCCACATCGGTGCGCGTTAGAGCATTCGAGAGCGCAGCTGTCATGTGCTGGAGCCGATCCGAACGTTGACGCAGGTCCTGCTCGAGGTCAAAGAGCCGGCTGCGCTCGAGCGCCTGCGCACATTGCGAGACAACCGCCTCCAGCCACCGGCGCTCCTCGTCGCGTAGCACTCGGGGCTGCCGAAACGTAAGGTGGAGCGCACCGCGTACTCCCGCCGAAGTGCGCAGCGGCAACGCTACCCAGCCCTGGTCGTCGAGCTCCGCTCCTATGGAAAAGCCGGCCATCTCGGCGAGCGAGAGGGCCCACACGGACTCCCCACTCGCAATCGCGCGCGCGAACGGGACATTCGAATCGAGCGCGAACGTGCCCCAATGCTCGAGCTCCTCGTCGGAGTACCCCGTGCTCGAGACGAAGTCGACGATCACGCCCTCGGGTCGCGAGAGCACCACGAACCCCGCCTCCGCCCCGATAGCCTCTAGGACGTGCGTCAAGCACGTGTCGCAGACCTCGGTCGACGTCGACGCGAGCGAGAGCGCGGCGGTGACCCCCTGCAGCCGGCGTGTCTCCTCCGAGCGCTCCGCCGCCTCGGCTTGGGCCCGCCTGCGTTCTACCTGTTCGAGCGCGAACCCGGCCTGGTCGGCGAAGCGGCGCATGAGGGCGACCATCGCTGGGTCCGGATCGGGGATGACCTTCTTCCACGAGACGATGAGAACGAGCTCCGCCTCCCCGCCACCGATGGCAATCGGCACCCGGAAGGACGAGCGGAGTCTGAGCTTCCGTACCCGTTCGAGCCCCTCCCCGCGAGCCTCTTCCTGCACGTCCGGGACGAACGAGACCCGGAGCGTCTCGACTGCATCGCGCAGGGTTGGGAAGTCCTCGAGATCCGCATCGAGACCGGACGGCAAGCTCTCAGACGGCGCGGTGCAGAGGAGCTCGAGCTTGCGATCACGTAGTCGCCAAAGAATGGCCATGTCCGCGTCGAAGGTCGCGGTTGCTTCGCTGCAGATTGCTGCGGCGGCGCCCTCGACGCTGTCGGCATAGAAACGCGGAGCGACTCGAAGGATCCGGTCGAGTCCCTGTCGAGACTCCAGCTCCCGCATGTACAGCCGAGCGCGTTCGAGCGCCTGCCCCCCCAGACTTGCGGCGAGCGTCGCGATCGCCTCGGCTTCCGCATGCGCTGATCCGGACTCGTCGAAGAGCAGGCTCAAGGCCCCCACCGACTCCCCTGCGACCCACAACGGCACGGCGATTGCACGATGGGCGTAGGGCGTCAGAGCCGCTCCCTCGGGAAAGTCGCGTTCGAATGTCTCGCGATCGTCGACCTGGATGATCGACCCCTGGCTCGCCGCCTGCGCGATCGGCGCCGATGCTTCGAGCCGCATGCGAAAGCCAGGTTCGTGGTGCGAGCCTGCTATCCGCGGATCGGCGATCACGAGGTCGGCGCCGTCGACCATTCCGACAGCGGCAGCGCGTGCTCCTAGAAGCGCGGGAGTGCGCTCGACGAGGGCCTGTGCGACAGCGGACGGCGTAACCGCGTTGAGCAGGGTCGCCGAAAGCTGTTGCAGGCCGGCCATGTCGCGGAAAGACGCTTCGGCAGCGGACGCCGCGGCCGTCGCCTGCTCGCGACCGCGGCGGAGCACCTCGCTCACCAAGACGACACCGAGCGCGATTGCCATCGTCGCGAGCCAGCGCGTCACTTCGGCGCCCTGGAACGTGTCGGACGTGACCCGGTCAAGGAGCTCGATCGTCCATCCCGCTGCCAAGGCCACGAGCGCAGGACCGAGCCCGCCGAGCCACACGGTGACCGCCACGACACCGACGAGGATGGCATAGAGCTCCGCGTTGTCGGGCGTAAGAGCCTCGGATGTCAGAACACCGACGGCCACAAGGACGACCGCAAATCCATAGCGCAGGAACCACGATCTGTGCACGTACCCGTACGCAGCGAGGAGCCTGTCGCCCGTCATCGGTGGAGATCGAGTTGCCTGGTCGGATGCATCCGAGGCAAGAGGTTACGCGCCCATCGAAACCGCGGGCGCGCAGCTCCCGGCAGGAAGCGTCAGGCGAGGTACATCGCGAGCACGACGATGACGATCAACAGCGCCACGACGCATGCGATCAGGAAGGCAACGCCTCCAAGCGCGAAGAACGGAGTCGATGCAGTCCGCCCGGCCGCCACCTCTTGCTCCTCGCTGCGGGCATCCGGGCTTTCGGCTTCCGGAACCGTTGTGGGCTCGCTCGCCCTGTCGTCCGGACGGTTCATCACAGAAGCCCGATACCCCTTTCACACGCGGCAAAACCCGCCTAGAGCTCCTAGAGTTTCCGGACGGCTTCAGAGATCTTCGCGCGACCGGAATCCGCGCGAGCGGATTCTCGTCTTGCGGCAGCTCCCGACCGCGAAGCGGACGGCTTCAGGGATCTTCGCGCGACCGGAATCCGCGAGCGGATTCTGGTCTTGCGTCAGCTCCCGGCCGCGAAGCGGTCGGCTTCAGGGATCTTTGCGCGACCGGAGTCCGCGCGAGCGGATTCTCGTCTTGCAGCAGCTCCCGGCCGCGAAGCGGACGGCTTCAGGGATCTTCGCGCGACCGGAATCCGCGCGAGCGGATTGTCGTCTTGCGGCAGCTCCCGGCCGCGAAGCGGACGGCTTCAGGGATCTTCGCGCGACCGGAATCCGCGCGAGCGGATTCTCGTCTTGCGTCAGCTCCCGGCCGCGAAGCGGACGGCTTCAGGGATCTTCGCGAGACCGGAATCCGCGCGAGCGGATTCCGGTCTTGCGCCAACTATCAGTCGAAAAGAGGGGCGTACTGCTCGCGCCACTCGCCGTCGCTCACCGCTCGACGAAACACCCGCTCGAGGACCGTCCGCGGAGTCTCGCCTTCCTCGTGCGCGACCAAGCAGACGCAGGCGACGATACAGGTGGCGCAGAAGCGTTTCCATCGATGCGAGCCGCGACGAGCGCTCGCTCGAACGCCCACACGCTGCGCTCGGCGTCTGACAGCGGACCGCGCTGCCGGATCACACCGAAGAGCCGCTCGGCGTCGACCGTATTCCAATCCATCGTTCCAAAGTATCGAGCGATCGGCGGATCAACTTGAGGGTTTCCCCCTCTCGAAGCGTGGGTATGGGTCTAACGAACCCCTAGAGGAGGTTGTCATGCACACAGACGTATGGTCCTACCGCGACACGTCGAGCCTCGGCACGAACATCGCGAACGTCGACATCACCGGCTTCGAGGTGGAGGCGCTCGACGGAGGCATCGGCAAGATCGACGAGGCCACCTACGAGACCGGTTCGAGCTACGTCGTCGTGGACACCGGCCCCTGGATCTTCGGCAAGAAGGTCATGCTTCCGGCGGGTGTCGTCAAGTCGATCGACGAGGCCGAGGAGAAGATCTTCGTCAACCGGACGAAGGACGAGATCAAGAGCTCACCCGAGTTCGACGACTCGATGGTCAGCGACGACTCGTACCGCGGCCAGCTGGGCTCGTATTACGGCCCCGGCGGCCAGGCGCATCGCGACTGGGACGACACGGTCTAGCGACGTTCGAAAGCTGGGAAGACCGGGGTCTGGCTACGGCCAGATCCCGCGTCTTTCCCCGACTACTACTCCTCCCCGACCGGGGGATCGATCCTGAGATCCACTCCGGGTGGCGTCGCGATAGCCGCTTCGCGCCGGTAATGCAGGAGCTCTCGGCTGATGGCGAGCAGCGTTCCGACGACCGGGATCGCCATGAGCGCGCCCAAGACACCGGCGAGCTGGGCGCCGATCAGCACGGCGAGTAAGACCGTGAGCGGCGAGAGTTCCACCGTCCGGCCGTAGACGAGCGGCTGCAGGACGTGATTCTCGAACTGCTGATAGGCCAAGAAGAAGCCGGCGACGATCACCCCGCGGACCCAATCGGTCTCGATGAGGACGACAGTCGACACGATGATCGCGGCAAGCGTCGCACCCGCGAGCGGGATGAGGTCGAGGATCGCGACCAAGAGACCGAGCGCGATCGCGTAATCGCTGCCGACCCCGAACAGCACCGCCGTCGAGACCACTCCGGCGACGAGGCTGATCAAGAGATTTCCCGTGACGTAGCCGCTGATCGTCTTGTAGATCTCGTTTCCGACACGCTCGTAGCGGACGCGCGTCTGTGGTGCCAACAGGCCGAGACCGCCCTGAATCATGCGCGGGCCCTCGAGGAGCATGAAGTACGTGAGGAAGATGATCGTGATGACACCCACGACCGCGGTTACCACGCTTCGCACGATGTCGAGTACCGGCAAACTAAGTCCCAGAACTCCGCCCGGCCCTTGGGACTCGATCGTCTCGCGGATGCGATCGACGATCTGATAGTCGTCCTGGAGCCAGCCAAGCGGGCCACGTCCTCTGGTGAGATCGTCGATGAAATCGGGGACCGCCTCGACGAAGCTCGACACTTGCGTCACGAGCGGTGGGAGAATGAGGAAGCCGACGGCGGTCATGGACAGAATCGCGATGACGAACACGATGCTGGCCGCGTAGGCTCGGCGCACGCCTCGGCGCTGGAACGTCTCCACCGCCGGGTTGAGCGCCGACGCGAGGATGATCGCGACCAAGATCCACGTGAGAACTTGCCACGCGAGGTACGCGAGAACCAAGATCAGCCCGACGAGGACGGTGATCCCGAGCACCGAGAGCACGGTCGACGCGCGTATCGCGATCACACGCGTCTCGGGGCGCCCCACGTCCTGTCTGTCCGGGGCCTCCGTAGGACTTCCGGGCAGAATCGTCACGCCGTCACCGTGCGTCGGAGCACGATCATCCCGAGCTCCTCGGCGCGTGTGAAAACGCACGGCCGAACGGTGAGTGCGGGGTCTCTCTGGTCTGCGAAGTCATGGACGGTCTGTCGTACCCCGTTTCGCCGTTCACCGAACGCTCCCTTCGCTAAGGCAGGAGGCGATCTCATCCTCCTCGCCGAGACCTACCACTCACGGTCTGCTGGAGCAGGAGCACCATGCCAGCTTCAGCGAATAGATCTCCGAAGCGCTCGGAGGTTCGTGCGCACAACGCCGCGGTGCAGGTGACGGGTCCGGACTCCGTGCTCTTCGAGATCTAACCCTGCCTCCGTCCGCTGTTAGTACGCCTCTGTCTGCTCTCTAGTACCAGCGACCCCTCGCGAAGCCGCCGAAGGCGACCAACCCGATGAGCGCCACGATGATTCCGAGGATCAGGCTCCAGACGATTGCGATCACGATTCCGGCGATGACAAGCGCGCCGCCGAGCGTAAGACCCATCCCACCTCTGTTATCTGCCATCGGCCCCTCCTTGCAGGTATGTGTCGAGGATCCTTGCAGGTATGGAATCGAGCGGAGACCCGAACCGGGAGCCGCGCAAACGACCTTCCAGTCAAGGGGTTTCGGGACTCGAGGCCCGGGGAATCGCATATGCAGATACCGGCGCATGCACGCTCGATTCGCTCCGTGCACCAGAGCGGAGCACCAAGAGCTGCAGCGGGTGGTGGGGGACCCGCCCGCTGCGGCGATTCTTTGTTCGAAGCGATTCTCGCTGCCGGCCGCTTGTCTGCCTACACCGCCGTTGGCTCGCCGCTGCCGACCAGCTCGTCGAGAACCGACCGGAAGTCGATCATCGCCTTCCTCAGATTCTCGGTGTTGTCGTCGGCGTCGTTCTCGATCATCGCCTGGCCATGCCGATAGCGTTCGGCGACGTCGGCATGATCGACCGCGACGTGCGCGACGCTCGTCTCCATGTCCCCATTCACGGGATATCCGCGATCCTCGAGAACGCGGGCAACCAGCCGCTCCGCCGCACGGGCGGCTTCGGTGGGGTCGTTCACGAAGCGAGCCTCGACCTGCCGCCACTCCTCTAGGTAGCGGTCGCGCGCCGCGGGCGGTAGGTCGCGTATCGCGAGATCCTCGTGCTCCTTCTCGACAACGCTCAGACGACTCTCGCCGTCACGCCGCCCGGACGAGGACACCGCCCTGTCGTACTCCGGCCCGAAGCGCTCCTGCAGGTGCGAGCGCCGCCTCCTCTTCGAGACGACTGCCATGAGGGCGAGGGCGAGCACGATCACGACTGCTACGACGATGGCCAGCGTGATCAATTCCCAGGTTCCATTACCTCCTGTGTCAGACAACGGTCGGCGAACGGGATCAGACCGTGCGGTCTGACCCCGCTGCCTGGGGCCTAGCTCAGACGGTCGCCGTCGTCTTCTCCGTAGCGCCGTCCCGCCAGCCGGCGAGCGTCACCTCGAAGAAACCGTCCCACTGCGCTGCCACCTCGTCGGCGCAGCTCTTGTCCTCGGCAAGGTGCTCACGAGCGAGCTCGGCAGTCTGCGTGTCTCCAGCGGCCTCGGCCAGCCGGCCGAGCAGCTCGTACGCTGCCACCTGCGTGTGCGCCAGCAGATACGCGTCGCGGCCCACCTTGCCCGAGGCGTCGGTGCGCAGCACGTCGCTCACGCCCTTCATCAGCGACAGGGCCATTCCCTCGATGCGCTTGCGCACCGGAGTTCCGCGATCGAGATGCTCCAGCCGTTGCTTGAGACGCTCGACATGCTGCCGGCTCACCTGCCGGTTCCGCTGTAACACCTCCTTGAGCTTGGGGTCGTCGATCGTGCCGATCATCGTGTCGAGGTTGTCGACGACGCTCGACTCGAGCGCGTGAGCGTCCTCGACATAGTCGGCGAGCTTGTCACGAAGCTTGTCCTGTGCTGTCGGATCCATGAGTCCTCCTCGGATTTGCATAACACGTTTCAGGTACCCGCGGGCTGAGGCTTGAAACCCAGGGGTTTGGCTGGAGCCAAACGCCGCAGCTATGCAATGCGCGCGCAGGCAGTGAGATGATCAGGGAATGGGCGCCGGCTCGGTGGGACCCGCGGCAGGGGCGCTCCGCGACGTCATGCGCTCGAGCGCGATCCGCAGAATCGAGATCGCCTGGACCGCGGGCACGGCGGCCGACTGGGCGTTTCTCGTCATCCTGCTCGTGGTCGCCTACGACGCGGGGGGAGCTTTCGCCGTAGGCCTTCTAGGCGCGATCCGGGTGCTCCCGGCGATCGTCGCGGCGCCGCTGGCAACGACGTTGCTCGAACGGTTCCGCGGGAATCGCGTGTTGACGGCCATCAACCTCCTGCGGGCGGTGGGCACTCTCGCGACGGCGATCGTCATCGCGACGGATTTTCCGATCGAGGTCACGTACGCGCTCGCGGCGATCGTCGCCGGCGCCGGGTCGCTCGTCCGCCCGATCCAGAGCGCGCTCCTCCCCGCGCTGGCGCGTAGCCCAGGCGAGCTCGTCGCCGCAAACGTCGCTTCGAGCACCGGAGAAGGGATCGGCACGTTCGTGGGTCCGTTGCTGGCTGGCATTCTCGTCACCTGGACGGGCTCGGCTGCGGCGAGCCTCCTCGTGGCGGGGCTGTTCGCGGCCGCGGCCGCCGCGGTGACCGGTCTTCGCTTCGAGCGCGACGCGGATGCGCACGGAGGCCGAATGGCAGGCTCTTACACCCGCTTTCAGCTCACCGAAGCCGTCCGCATTCTGCGCGCGTACCCAGGACCGGCAACCGTCGTCGGCGACTTCGTCGCGCAGACCGTCGTCCGCGGGCTCCTCACGACCCTGATCGTCATCGCGTCGATCGAGGTGCTGGAGATGGGGGACGCAGGAGTCGGCTTGCTGAACGCCGCGATCGGCCTCGGCAGCCTGGCCGGGGCCATCGGCGCGTTGAGCCTCGTCGGAACAACGCGACTCACCCTGGTTTTCACCGTCGCACTCGCAGGTTGGAGCCTTCCCCTCGTCTTGATCGGCGCCTGGCCGATCGCTGCGCTCGCCCTCTGCGCCCTGTTCGTCACGGGAGTGAGCAACGCCGTCCTGGACGTGTCGGGATTCACCCTCGTCCAGCGGGGAGTACGCAACGAAGACCGAGTTA
>JACDCN010000148.1 GCA_013817555.1 Actinomycetota bacterium | reverse complement strand
CTCCAAGGACGTCGCGATGCTCGTGATCGTCTGGGCCGTCGCGCTCGCGTGCACGGGCGGGCTCTACCTGGCGATCCGAACCCCATGGGGCAGGGTGCTCAAGTCGATCCGCGAGGATGAGGACGCGGCACGGTCGCTGGGCAAGAACGTGTTCGCGTACAAGCTGCAGTCGCTCGCGCTCGGGTCGGCGCTCGCAGGCACCGCCGGCTTGTTCTACGCCTGGCAGTTCTCGTTCTTCAGCCCGGGCGACTTCGCGCCGCTCCTCACCTTCTTCGCCTGGATGATCGTGATCCTCGGCGGGCTCGGGCGGGCCTGGTCGGTCCCCGTCGGGGCGCTCGTGTTCGGGGTGATCTTCGCCGGGACGCGCTTCTTCGACTTCCCGCCGTTCTCGTGGTTCGACTCGGCCGACCGCGCATACCTGCGGCTGATCGTGATCGGGCTCGTCATCGTCGGGCTCGTCTTCTTCCGGCCCCAGGGGATCCTGGGCAAGCGCGATGAGATGGTGCTCGAGTGAGCGCGATCCTCGAGGTGCGCCATGTCGTCCGCAGCTTCGGCGGCGTGCGGGCGGTCGACGGAGCCTCGCTCGACGTCGCCGAGGGGTCGATCACATCGCTCATCGGCCCGAACGGAGCGGGGAAGTCGACCCTCTTCAACGTCGTCTCGGGCTTCCTCCGCCCGGACGCCGGGCGCGTGGTTTTCGAGGGGCGGCGGATCGAGCGGAAACCGGCGCACCGGATCGCGCAGGCGGGGCTCGTGCGGACGTTTCAGACCGCCCGGGCGCTCACGCGCCTGACCGTGCTCGACAACCTCCTGCTCGCGGCGCCGCGCCAGCCGGGCGAGCAGCTCCTTCGCAACGTCGTCTCGCGGGGCGCCGTCCTGCGCCGGGAGCTCGAGTCCCGCGAGCGCGCGAAGGAGCTGCTCGCCCTCGTGCGCCTCGAACGGCACGCGGACGATCTCGCCGGCACGCTCTCCGGCGGACAGCGGAAGCTGCTCGACGTCGCGCGCGCGCTCATGGCCGGCCCGCGGCTCGTGCTCCTCGACGAGCCGATGGCGGGCGTGAACCCGACGCTCCGCGTGCAGCTGCTCGAGCACATCGTCGCGCTGCGCGACGAGCTCGGGCTCACCGTCCTCCTCGTCGAGCACGACCTCGACGTTGTCATGCGTGCGAGCGACCGCGTCGTCGTGATGTCGAACGGCGCCGTCATCGCCGAGGGGACGCCGGCCGAGGTCAGGGTGGACCCGAAGGTCGTCGACGCCTACCTGGGGACGGGCGTGTGACGGCGCCGTTGCTCGAGGTCGAGGGTCTCGAGGCCGGCTACGGCGACGTGCTCGTCCTCCACGGCGTAGCCCTTCGCGCCGAGCGAGACGAGGTCGTCTCGATCATCGGCCCGAACGGAGCCGGCAAGTCGACGCTGCTGAAAGCGGTGTACGGCCTCGTCAGGACGAGTGCGGGGAGCGTGCGGCTCGCGGGCGAGGAGATCGCGGGCGTGCGCCCCGACCGGCTCACGCGCCGCGGCCTGAACTTCGTGCCGCAGCTCGACAACGTCTTCCCGAGCCTCTCGATTGCCGAGAACCTGAAGGTGAGCGCGCTCGCGCTGCCGCGCGCGGAGCGCGCTGCAGCGCTCGAGCGGGTACACGACTTCTTCCCGCTCCTCCGCGAGCGGCCGCGGCAGCGCGCCGGGACGCTCTCGGGCGGCCAGCGAAAGCTGGTCGCGCTCGCGCGCGCGCTCGTCACGGGTCCGCGGCTGCTCCTCCTCGACGAGCCTTCCGCCGGCCTCGCCCCCCAGGCCGTTGGGCTCGTCTTCGAGAAGCTCGCCGAGATCAGCGCCCTGGGCATCGGGATCGTGATGGTCGAGCAGAATGCGCGCCGCGCGCTTGCGCTCTCGCACCGCGGCTACGTCCTCGACCTCGGCCGGAACGCGTACGAGGGCTCGGGGCGTTCCCTCCTCGACGACCCGAAGGTGGCCGAGCTCTACCTCGGCGGGCTGTCGAGGAGCGCGTCGAGCTCGATCTCGACGAGCACGCCGGACGGGATGAACCCGCCGACGAAGTAGGTCGTGTTCGCGGGCTCGATGCCCTCGAATGCCTCGCGGTGCGCCCGTACCGCGCCCTCCCAATCGCAGTCCGGAGCGAGCAGCATCCGTGTCCGGGCGACGTCCTCCGGGCGCGCGCCGAGCTTCTCCGCGCCGGCGAGCGCGCGCCTGATCGCCTCACGCGCCTGCTCGTAGGCGTTCCCCGCAAAAGGCGCGGCGTTGGGCTCGCGGGCCGCGGTCCCGCTCACGAGTACGTGGCTCCCGTGCCGGACGGCGCGGGAGTAGGCGGCGGCTTCCTCGAAGCCGCCGCCCTCCCGGTACCGCTCCCGAATCAACCGCGGAACGTGATCGTCTTCAGCGTGCTGATCTTGCCGCCGCCGTCGTACTTCCAGATCTCGAAGACGGCCGAGCCGATGTCGCCGTTCGCGTCGAAGTCGACCGGGCTGAACGCGCCCTCGTAGTCGACGTCCTTGCCGGCCTGTAGCAGCTTGACCGCCTTGCCCAGCGTGAGGAACGTGACCTTCTTCCCCGGCGGCCCCGAGGCGGCACGCAGGTTCGCCTTGATCTTCGCCGGCGACGCCGAGCATGCCTTCAGCGCTGCGAGGAAGGCGACATTCGCCGCGTCGAGCGCCGTCCCCTCGAAGCTCGTGTACGGCTTGGCTCCCTTGACCTTCGCCTTCCAGTAGGCGGCGAACGCCTTGCCGGCAGGACCGCCCGCGGCGCTCGCGGCCGTGCCGCGCAGGCCGTTCACGGGATCGCCGATCTTCGAGAGCACGTCCGCGTTGCGAAGCGCCTCAGTCATCAGGGTCTTTGCGGCGCTCCACTTGCCCGTTCGGACGAGCGAGGGAGCGAACTTCTGGAACGTGTCCGGGAAGTCGATGATCACCCAGCCCGCCGGGTTGCCGTCGGCTAGCTTCTGCGCCTCGGTGTCGAAGTTCGGCTGGTCGGGGTTCCAGGAGATGTTGACGCCGACCTTGCCGCCGAGCTTCGTGTACTGGGCGACGAAGAGCTGCCGCAGCGCGGTGCCGAACGCGTCGTTGCGCGCGCCGACGTTCACCGTGGCGCCCTTGCCGAACGCGTCGACGACCGCCTGCGCGAGCACCCTGCCCTGAAGCGCGTCGGACGGGTACGTGCGCCAGAGGTAGCCGTTGTCCTTGATCGAGGTGATCTGCGGCACGCTCGAGGTCGGAGAGATCTGGACGATCTTGTTGGGGATCGTCACCGACTGCGCCATCGGGATCGTGGCGCCCGACGCCATCTCGCCGATGATCACGTTCACCTTGTCGGACTTGACGAGTTTCGTCGCCGCCTCGACGGAGGCGGTCGCCTGCGTCTGCCCGTCCTCCGAGGCGACGAGCTTCACGCTCGCCTTGCCGCCGAGGCCGGCCGAGCTCAGCGCCTTGTTCTGCAGATCCACTCCGAGCTTGACCGCGCGGTCGAGGTTGGCGCCGTAGGCGGCGAGGTCGCCGGTGAACGGCAGGACGTCGCCGATCCGGAGCTGGAACGAGCACGTCTTCGCGGACGCGGCCGAGTGCGCCGTCTTGGCCGGCGCCGTGGTCGTGGCGACGAGCGTGCCGACCGCGGCGAGCAAGCCGACGGTCGCTACCGCCGCCACCTTCCGTCTGTGAGACACGAGGAGCCTCCTTCGCTCGGGAGTCCGGCGCGTGAGCGTGCGGCTCCCGCGTTAAACAGTGCGTGGAATATAGACCGCGGCAATCCGAGCCGCTATATCCTCCCGGACGATGCCGGGCGCTGAAGGTTGAGGTATCACGCTCGGGCGGACGGGCGAAACGCCGACGACCCACGGCGTAGCGGCCGCGGCCGCCTACCGAGCGTGGGGAGGCGGCCGTGGCGGAGATGAGGCTCTACGACCTTCGGGTCACCGTTGAGCGGATCGAGGGGCGGTCGGTCTGCGGGCTGGAGGTGGGCGACTACTTCGAGGTGACCGAGTCGAACCGGGTACGCATTCCCGAGGGCAAGCACTTCTGCCTCTACGCGCTCCAGAGCGTGATGCCGCTCCTGCCCGCGAAGCAGCGCAAGCTCCCCGACGAGGACTGGCTCGAGCAGGACTCGCTCGTCTGTTGCCCCGATCCCGACGAGCGGGTCGTGATGCGGATCGAGCGCACCGGCGAGCGGGTGTTGCGTAGCGAGGACCTGACCTAGATGGTTGATCGGTAATTGCCGTCGATGCGGCGATGGCTGGGACCAAGCCGGGGACGCCGCCCATCCGAGCGCGTATCGGGAATACGGGCGAGGAGGGGCGGCGCCAACCGGCGATGTGTCTCAGCCACCACCCGCGCGGCGAGGGATTGCCGATCAACCATCTAGTGCAGCTCTCGCTCGGCCTCCAGTCGGACAAGCGACCCGACGAGTACGTCGCGCTCGCTCGGAGGGCGGAGGAGGGAGGCCTCGACGCCGTCTCCGTCTACCACGATCTCTTCTTCCAGCCCGCAATCGCGCCGCTCTTGCTGATGGCGCGCGAGACCGAGCGCGTGCGGCTCGGCCCGGCGGCGCTCAACCCGTACACACTCCACCCGGTCGAGATCGCCGGACAGATCGCCGCGCTCGACCTTGTCTCGAGCGGGCGGGCGTACCTCGGCCTCGTGCAAGGCGCGTGGCTCGACCGCTTGGGGCTGGAGGAGTCGCGGCCGCTCTCTTCACTCCGCGAGGCCGTGGAGGTGGTGAGGCGGCTGCTCGCCGGCGACCGGAGCGGGTTCGCCGGAGAGCGGTTCACGCTCGGGCCCGGTGCGGGGTTGAACTACGAGCCGCTACGGCGCGAGGTGCCGCTCATGATCGGGACGTGGGGGCCGCGGACGGCGGCGTACGCGGGCACCGTGGCCCAGGAGGTGAAGCTCGGCGGGTGCGCGAACCCCGACATGGTGCGGCTCGCGCGCGAGTGGATCGGGAACGACGACGTCGGGATCGTGGTCGGCGCGGTGACCGTCGTGGACGAGGACGGCGATGCGGCCCGGGCCCGCGCGCGGGCTGAGGTCCAGCTCTACCTGCCCGTTATCGCGCATCGAGACCCGACCCTCGAGCTCCGGCCGGGGCAGGAGCCGCCGCTCGACCGCTTCGTCCTCGCCGGCACACCCGCCGAGGTCGCCGACCACGCACGAAGCCTGTTCGAGGCGGGCGCGTCGCGGGTCGAGTTCGGGACGCCGCAGGGGCTGACGACCACGGGCGGCGTCGACCTCCTCGTCCGAAGCGTGGTGCCGCTCCTGCACAGATGAGTGCCGCTCCACCTTTCGATCCGGTTTGCGCATCGATCCCAGCGGCGAAATCGGTCACGTCCACACGAAAGTGAGCGGACCCTGTGGTCGGTCCACTCGTTAGGAGAGTCGGGTTGTCAGTCGTCTCTCCGGCCTCGATACCGGAATGGGGTGGCCTGCCGACCCCCCACCCACTGCCGAGTCCAGTTCTTCCTCGACCCCGACAGCTGCAGGACGATTCACGACTCCGATGGCTAGATCGAGATATCGATGATGGTGGGGGCTGAAGATGCCGCTGACGCAAGCGGCGTGTTGACCCTAGGGGTTCTGGCCGCTGCCGACATCCGTCGGGTAAGAGCACGCTCGCGCAGGCGACTCCCTGGAACCGCCTAGGCAACGACATCGTTAGGATCGCCCAGATGAACGTCTCGCTGAGGCCGCTCGAGGACCGGGATCTCGACACGATCTATCAGCAAGTGACGGATCCGGAGTCGGTCCGAATGGC
>JACDCN010000147.1 GCA_013817555.1 Actinomycetota bacterium | reverse complement strand
GCGCTCGGGCTCGAGCTGAACTTCCTCGTCAGCGCTCTCCGCTCGGCCCCGTCGCCACGGCCAAACCGGAAGCCGCAGGACGTCGACCGGGAGCGCTACGGCTACGACGGTGAGACCGACGATCTCGTCCTCGTTCGCCGAGGCGGCGAGGAGGTTTGGATCCCGTACTCGGGTGAGAGCGCCGAGGAGGTCGAGGAGCTCATCGCCGATTCGGAAGCTTTGCCCGATCACGCTGATGAGCCGGTGTTCGAGCCCGAGAGTCGCCGCGGTCTCGCGCCTGTCCGTCAGTTCCTGGTCGGGCTCGGCATTATCGGCGCCCTCAGCGTAACGATCTGGTTCGTGGAAAGCCGTACGGGCTGGGACTCGCTCGACGGGAGCACACGTCTCGCGGCGGTGGACCGGTTCTCCGATCAGGCTTCGCTGATCGCCGACAAGCCGGTGACGATCTATTGCGACGAGTCGCGCGACTTCGTCGGCGCCGTCCAGCATGCCGACGGCGTCGCCGAAGTGGGAGGGGAACGCGCCTATCTGACGCCAGAGATCTGTCTCGACCTCTACCGGCTCGCGTTCGAGGACGAGGTGAGAGGAAGCCAAACGGCTCGCGCGATTGCCGTTCTCTCGCACGAGGCGTGGCATCTTCGCGGCGTGAGCGACGAGGGAACCACCGAGTGTTATGCGGTGCAGTCGGGCGTCGAGGTCGGGCGGCGGTTGGGGCTCTCGGAGGAGACCGCGCGCCAGCTCATGCGACAGCAGCTCACGGAGAACGCCCTCCGCGGAGGGAGTAGCGCCGAGTATCGAGTGTCATCGGAGTGCCGCGACGGCGCCCGTCTCGACCTCGATCCGGGCAGCACGCGCTTTCCTTAGCTCTGCTCGAGCACCAGCGGTACGAGAACCTCGGCTTCTGACGCCACGGTGACGTGAATCGCCGCCGGCTCGCGGACCCATGCGATCAGGTTGCGAGCGGTTAGGTCATCCAGCAGGAACTGGAACGCCTTCGCTTGCGCACCCGACTCGTACCGCCGCCGAACATCGAACGCGAACCCCGTGGTGTGGAGCGAGTAGCCCTGAGCCGCCTCGGGGTTTCCGCTCCTGAGCAGCTGTTGGTACGCGTCGTCACGCACCGAGCTCGTCACCTCGAGTGGTCGCGTCGCGGCACTCAGCGCCTGCACTCGCGTCCCGATATAGACGAGCGCTGCGAGCGCCTCGGCGCGAAGCCCGCGATAGAGCTCGGTCGGTTGGCCGAGCTTTGGCGCGAGCTCGCCCATCGTCCGGTCGAGAGTGAAGCCGAGCCGCCCGGGATCGTCCGGGAGCGATTGCAGGACGTTCTCGTCCCATGCCTGCTGCAGGTCGGTCGCGTCCGCGAAGCGCTCGGTCTGGAACGGTGGATGCAGCGCTTCCTCGGCGCTTCCCTTCGCCGCGTGCAGGAGATCGAGCTCTTGCATGCGGTCGCGGTCGTCGCGGTACAGCCGCATGATCTCCTGCGCCGCGAGCACGCGCCAGTAGTAGGTCGGCGAGTCGTCGCCCAGTCGCGCGAGCAGCGCATGAGCTTCCTCGTTTCGGTCGGGTGCCGTGTCGAAGAAGACGCGCACCCACGAGAGATCCTCTTCCTCGACGAGGTCGGGCACTGCGAGGTCGGCGCCGGGCGCGTAGAGGCGCAACACGTTCGTCAGGTTGCCGATCCCCATGTGGTAGGAGACGATGGCGAGGTCGTCACGTCCCAGCCGCTCCCGAGCGGCGGTGAGGTAGCGGACTGTGCCCGCGAGGGCTTGCTCGGGATCGAATCGCGCGTCGATCGCCCGCCGGCGCTCACGCAGACGCTCTGCCTCGACCACATCTCCGCGCGCGACGACGCGCGCGATCCGCGTGGTCAGCCTCCGGCTCGCTCCCAGGTTCACGTCCATGCCGAGGAAGTTCTGCGCGGTCTCGGCGAGGATCTGAGTCAAACCTGAGGCTGCTTCGGGATCGTCTCCCGCGATGACGTCCGGTCGCCCGCCGCTCTCGAGGAACACGATCGCCTCGACGAGATCCGCCTCGAATCCGCTGTCGTCCACTGCGTCCTCGACGAGCGGCCGGAACGACTCGGTGCGCTCGGCGGTCGCGAAGACGCCACCCGGGCTCTTGGTGTAGAGCGCGTGGCTGAGCCCGAGCGCGGCGGCGCGCTCGAGATCCTCGGCCTGCGGGTCGTCGTATGCGAGCGCATCTGACGTCGTTCCCTCCACCCGCGGCACGAAGACGCCAGTCGAGTCATCGCTGCCGAGGAGCCGAACCGCCACGAACGCGATCACCGCGAAAACGGCCACCGTTGCGGCAGCGGCGACGATTCGACGACGGCGAACGACCACCGATTGCCATTCTGTCGATTGGCGGTTCGAGGGGTCTGGTGTGACAATGACAAGAGACATGTCGCAGGTTGTGGAATCCCTCGATGTCGCTCGCGAGGCTATAGCGCGCTTCGCCTGGCGCCAGGCGTACGAGGCGTACTCGAGCGTCGACCGGAAGGACCTAACGCCCGAGGACCTCGAGAGCTTCGGCGATGCGGCCTGGTGGAGCGGAAAGCTCGACGACGCCATCAAGCAGCGCGAGCGCTCGTACGCCGGATTCTCTGCGGCCGGCGACACCAGCAGTGCCGCGCGACTCGCACTGGCGCTGTCCTGGGACTATGAGGGGCGCGCCTCCTATGCCGTGTCGCAGGGCTGGTTCGCGACTGCCGAGCGGCTCCTCGAGGCTCTACCCGAGTCGGCAGAGCACGGGCGACTGCTGCTCACGAGGTCGCTGGCTGCCTTGTTCGAGGGCAACCTTCCCGAATCGATCCAGCAGTTCGACGGCACCTACGAGCTCGGTCGGCGCATTGGCGACCGGGACACGCAAGTCCTCGCCCTGGCCGGCAAGGCCCGGGCCCTCGTGATGAGCGGCGAGGTCGAGCGAGGGCTCGCCCTTCACGACGAGGCGAGCGCGGCGGCGGTCTGCGGCGAGCTCCGGCCGTTTGCGACCGGAATCGTCTACTGCATGGCGATCAGCTCGTGCCAGGACGTGGGCGACTTTCGGCGCGCGGCGGAGTGGACCGAGGCTGCGAACCGCTGGTGCGACGAGGCCGATGTCAGCGGATTCCCAGGCACCTGCCGACTGCATCGGGCAGAGATCATGCGTCTCCGCGGTGACTGGCCTGCGGCCGAGCTGCAGGCGGTGGCGGCGTGCGAGGAGCTCAGCGACTTCGATCGCGGCATCACCGCCGGCGGGCACTACGAGATCGGCGAGATCCGGCGTCGCCGCGGGGACTTCGCAGGCGCCGAGGAGGCGTACTCGACCGCGAACGAGTGGGGGCGCAATCCTCAGCCGGGGCTGGCGCTGCTCCGACTCTCCGAGGGGAAGGTCGACAACGCCGTTGCCGGCATTACGCACTTCCTGCAGGACGTCGAAGCGCCGCTCATGCGACTCCGCGCGCTACCCGCTCTGGTGGAGATCGCGATCGCGGCCGGTGATGTGAAGACCGCGCGCGCCGCCGCGCAGGAGCTCGAGCAGGTCGTCGACTCGTACAAGATCGGACAACGGCGCGCTCCCGCGTTCGATGCGACGGTCCATCTTGCAACCGGCCGGATCAAGCTCTCCGAGAAGGATTGGGACGGTGCGGCGCAAGGGTTCCGGCTGGCGCGGGAGGAGTGGCAGCGTGTCGGCGCGCCCTACGAGACCGCGCAGGCGAGGATGCTGCTAGGTGTCGCACTTAGGCGCCGAGGCGACGAGCAGGGCGGGACCGTCGAGCTCGAGGGAGCGCTGGCCGCGTTCGCGCGGCTCGGCGCCAAGCTGGACGAAGAGCGCGCAAATGAGCTCCTGGGGCGGCTCGAAGCGCGTCGCACGTTCCTCTTCACCGACATCGTGGATTCGACAAGGCTGCTCTCGACCTTCGGCGACGACAAATGGAAGAAGCTGCTCGCGCGCCACGACGCGCTCGTTCGCGAACAGATCGCCGAGACCGGCGGCGAGGTGATCAAGAACACGGGCGACGGCTTCTTCGCGTCGTTCGGGAACCCGAGGGCGGCGCTCGAGGCGGCGATCGGAATCCAGCGAGCGCTGGACGGAGAGGTGTTCGCGCCCGACGTCAGGATCGGCGTCCACACGGGCGGGGCTTTCCAAGCCGGCGGGTCGAGCGACTACGGCGGGCAAGAGGTGCACGTCGCGGCGCGGATCGGGGCGGCGGCGGGCGCCGCCGAGATCCTCGTCAGCGCGGAGACGCTCGAGGGCGTTGGCGGCGCGTTCCGTTTGTCGGAGCCGCGGGCCGAGTCGCTGAAGGGCGTCGAGGGTCCCGTCGACGTGGTCTCGGTCGACTGGCGCTGACGTTTAGAGAGCGACCGGCGGAGGACGAGCCGACCGGCCTGCTCGTCCTCCATCACGGGCGCGGCTCTGATGAGAACGACCTCCTCTCGCTTGCCGACGTGCTGGATCCCGGCCGGAGGCTGCACGTCGTCACGCCACGCGCGCCTCTCCAGCTTCCGGGCTGGCCCGGGTACCACTGGTACGTCGTGCCGCAGGTCGGCTTCCCGGATCCCGACACCTTTCATGGTGCGTATGGCCAGCTTGCAGGCTTCCACGACGAGCTCTGGGAGCGCACGGGTCTCTCGCCCTCGCGCACGGTGTTGGGCGGATTCTCGATGGGCTCGGTGATGAGCTACGCACTGGGACTGGGGAAGAGCCGACCCGCACCGGCTGGGATCCTCGTCTTCTCGGGGTTTGTGCCCGTGGTGGGGGACTGGGAACCGGCACTTGCGGGACGCGACACGCGTGTGTTCGTGGCGCACGGGCGAGCCGATCCGATCATGGAGGTGGGCTTCGCGAGGCGTGCGCGGGAGCTCCTCGAGGCGGGCGGTCTTGACGTCGAGTACCAGGAGTCCGACGTCGCGCATCAGATCGATCCCGCTCACGCCGCCGCAGCGGCCGCCTGGCTGGCGACGATGTTCTAGTGGGCGCCGGCCTCGTTCCGATCCCGGCGACGGGCAGGACGTTTCGCTCGATCCGACGCATCCGGCTCTCCGACCGGGATGCCGCTGGCAGGCTCCGTCTCGACTCGGTCGCTCGCTATCTGCAGGACGTTGCGATGGACGACGTCGACGAGACTGGGTGGGGTTCCCCCGATCACCTGTGGGTGATGCGGCACATCAGAGTCGAGGTCGTCTCTCCGCCCGTCGACGACGATCGTGTGGAGCTGGCCACCTGGTGCAGCGGCACCGCGGCAGTGGCGGCCGGCCGACGTATGTCGCTCGTCGGCGACCGGGGCGGGAGAGTCGAGGTCGACAGTGCATGGATCCACCTGGGGCCCGATGCGCGGCCTGTCCGAATCGAGGAGTTCGGGCTGTACGCGGAAGCGGCAGGCGGCCGTGTCGTCTCGACCCGACTCGAGCTGCCTATTCCTGCGACGGACGCGAGGCGGACCTCCTGGCCGCTGCGCTCAACCGACATCGACGTCCTCGGTCACGTGAACAACGCCGCCTACTGGGATCCGGTCGAGGAACTGTTGTCCACGCGGGGCCCCGATCCTCGACGGCCTTTCCGCGCACGGCTCGAGCATCGCCATGCGCTCGACCTCGACGACGAAGTCGAGCTCGTCGCCGACGGCCGCGACGACCGGCTGTCGGTCGCGTTCACCGTTGGAACAACTACACGAGCTGTCGCCTTGGTCGAGCAGCTGAGCGCCGTTGACTTGTCCGCGGAACGTGCTTAGATAGGGACATGCGCTCTGTCTGGAAGCGCACCGCCCTGCTCATTCTTGCAGCGGTAGTCTTCGTGACCGTCGTCAGCGCAGGATTCGCCTG
>JACDCN010000146.1:1166-5803 GCA_013817555.1 Actinomycetota bacterium | reverse complement strand
CACGAGCACGAGGAAGACGCGCACGATCGCGAGGAAGAAGAGCGGGAGCTCGAGCTCGAAGCGCGGCGCATGCTCGCCCTCGCGCGGATTCGTCAGTACGGCGATCCGGCGCTGCGGATGAAGGCGCGGGAGATCGAGACCGTCGACGACGATGTCCGCCGCCTGGCCGAGAGAATGACCGCGCTGATGCATGAGGCTCAGGGCGTCGGGCTTGCGGCGACGCAGGTCGGTGTTCTGCGACGCCTCTTCGTCTTCACCGACGCAGGCGAGGACCGCGTGCTAGTCAACCCTGTCATCACCAAGCGCTCCGGCAAGGTCGAGGTGGACGACGAGGGATGCCTTTCGCTGCGAGATGTGCTCGTGCCGATCGAGCGCCCGGTTGCGGTCACCATCGAGGGCCTCGATGCAGACGGCGAGCCGGTGACGCTCGACCTCGAGTTGCCATCGGCGAGGATCGTCCAGCACGAGCTGGATCATTTGGACGGCGTGCTCATCGTCGATCGCACCGACGACGAGTCGCGGAGGGCAGCGTTCGGCAAGCTCCGGCCGCAGCCCGTGCTCGGCACTCGGTGAAAATCGCGGTCGCGGCCACCGCGCCGTTCGGCGCTGACGTCCTCCAGCGGCTCGCCGCAACGTACGAGATCACCTGCGTGCTCACTCTGTCGGATGCGCCCTCGGGTCGAGGCAGGAAGCTCGCGCCACCACCGGCCAAGGAAGCGGCCGAGCGGCTTGGGATCCCGGTGTTGCAACCCGAAGCGCTCGAACCGGGGTTGGAGCTCGATGCGTCGACGATGGTCGCGGTCGCGTACGGCCGCCTCGTCCCGGAGTCGCTGCTGGCGGAGCGTCTCTGGCTGAACGTGCATCCGTCGCTCCTCCCGCGCTGGCGGGGGGCGGCTCCGGTCGAGCGAGCGCTCATGGCCGGGGACGAGGAGACCGGTGTCACCATCATCGAGCTCGTCAAGGAGCTGGACGCGGGGCCGATCGCGGCTCAGCGCGCGCTCGCGATCGAGCCGGACGACGATGCCGGCGACGTATACGCGAAGGCTGCCACGATCGCGGTCGAGCTTCTCGCCGACGTCCTCGGCGACCCCGACCGCGTGTATCGACCTCAGTCCGACGAGGGCGTCACGTATGCCGACAAGATCACGGCTGGCGACCGTGTCCTCGACCTCTCACGACCGCCCGGGGAGTTGGTGGATCGCGTCCGGGCGCTCTCCCCGCACATCGGGGCGCGCGCACGAATGCAAGATCGTGACGTGACCGTCTGGCGTGCGCGTGTCGCCGAAGACGGCTCGTTCCAGCCGCTCGAGGTGCAGCCCCAAGGGGGTCGCCGAATGGAGTACGCCGCGTGGCTTCGCGGGCTCAGATAAGCCCGGCGCGACGGGCGGCTTATCAAGTCCTCCGGCGCGTCTTCGAGGACGATGCCTACGCCGACCATGCCTTTCGGTCCGCCGCAGCCGGGCTGGACGAGCGCGACCGTGCGCTCGCGCAGCGCCTCGCCTACGGCGCCGTGCAGCGCGTGCGGACGCTCGACCACGCGATCGAGAAGCTCGGACGGCGGCGGGTGCACCGCCTCGACCCGCCGGTCCGAGCCGCCCTGCGCTTGGGCGCGTATCAGCTCGCCTTCGTCGATGGCGTTCCGCGCTACGCCGCGGTCAACGAGTCGGTGGAGCTCGTGCGCGCCGCCGGGCTCTTGCGGGCGGTCGCGTTCACGAACGCGGTTCTCCGGCGACTGGCAGGCGGGATCCGCGAGTCGCTCGACGGGCTCGCGGAATTCACCGCGCGCGAGGCGGCGCTGAAGCACTCTTACCCGGACTGGGTCGCGGAGACGTGGTGGCGCGATCTAGGCGCCTCCGCCGCCGTGGAGCTCATGCACGCGCAGAACGAGCCAGCGGAGGTCGCGGTTCGTCTCGTTCGCGGAAAGATCGCGGGCAGGCAGGATCACGACATTCCCGGCGCATGGCTCGTCGACCGGATCGATGAGACCGCTCTGGCCGAAGGTCGCATCTGGCCGCAGAGCCGCGCGTCGCAGCTCGTCGGCCTGGCGGTCGGCGCGGAGGCAGGCGAGCGAATCCTTGACCTCTGCGCCGCACCCGGGGGCAAGGCGACGATGCTCGCGGGCGAGGTCGTCGCAGTGGACGTGAACGAGGCGAGAGCGCGCGAGCTCGAGGTGACCGTGCGGCGGCTCGGCTCGTCGAATGTCCAGGTCGTCGTCGCAGACGGGCGCGCGCTGCCGTCCGAGCTCGACGGGTTCGATCGCGCGCTCGTGGATGTGCCGTGCTCGGGCCTCGGCGTCCTCAACCGGCGACCGGACCTCCGCTGGCGTGCGGAGCCGCTCCCAGAGCTTCAGCTGGAGCTGCTTCGCGCCGCCGCGGCGCGAGTCAAGCCGGGAGGAACGATCGTCTACTCGGTGTGCACGATCAACGCGGACGAGTCGGAGGCCGTCGTCGACGCGTCCGGGCTCGAGATCGACCCGACGCTCGCGGACGAGTGGCCACAGTTCCGGCATCCGAGCCGTCCGGAGTTCTTGCAGACGCTGCCGCACGTCCACGGCACCGCCGGCTTCTTTGTGGCACGACTCTTCCGGAGATAAGAGTTCCTAGGATCGTTCTTGTGGACGCCGAGTTTCTCGAACATGCGGCCGAGCTCGCGGAGCGCGGGCGCGGGACGACCCATCCGAACCCGGTCGTCGGCGCGGTCGTGGTCGCTGCCGGCGCGGTGGTGGGGGAGGGCTGGCACGAGCGGAAGGGAGGGCCGCACGCTGAGGTGAACGCACTCGCCGCCGCCGGTAAGCGGGCTCGCGGCGCGACCGTGTACGTCACGCTCGAGCCCTGCACACATCACGGAGACACGCCGCCTTGCGCCGATGCTCTCATCGAAGCCGGAGTTGCACGGGTCGTCGCGGGCCAGACGGATCCGCACCCGGGCCACGGCGGTGGGCTCGCGCGCCTGCGCGAGGCGGGGGTCGCAGTCGAGCTTCCGGAAGGTGAGCTCGGCTTCCGCTGCCGTCAACAGATCGAGGAATGGCGGATCTGGGTCACCGAGCGCCGGCCGTTCGTGACCTACAAGGTTGCCGTGACTCTGGACGGGCGGGTGGCGATGCCCGACTCGCGCTGGGTCAGCGGAGAGGACTCGCGCCGCCTCGTGCACGTGCTGCGGGCCGCCTCCGACGCCGTCGCCGTGGGAATGGGAACCGTGCGTTGGGAAAACCCGCGGCTCGACGCGCGCGGCGTCCCGGTGGTATGCCAGCCGCGCCGGCTTGCCTTCGGGCAGGGGCCGCTGCCGGACGATTCGGAGCTCGAGCTCCGTTCGGGCCCCCTTCGCGAAGAGCTCGAGGCGCTCGCCGCTGACGGTGTGCAGTCGCTCCTGCTCGAAGGCGGCCCCACACTTGCCGCAGCATTCCTGGAGCAGAATCTCGTCGACAAGCTGCTCATGTTCGTCGCACCCAAGCTCTCGGGAGAGGGGTCGGGAATGCTCGCAGGGCTCCACGGCCCGATCCGGCTCACCCGGCTGGACGCGCGCTCGGTCGGCGACGACGTCCTGATCCAGGGCTACGTCCACGAGCCCTGAGCTACGGTCTCGAAGTGTTTACAGGAATCGTCCGCGAGCTCGGCAAAGTCGCGGCTACCGACGGAGGTGCAGCGGGCCTTGCGCTCGTAGTCGAGGCCTCTGAGACGGCTGCTGGGCTCGTCGTCGGAGACTCGATCTCGATCAACGGCTGTTGCCTCACGGCCGAAGCGATCGAAGGCTCACGGGTCTCGCTCCACGCCGTGCCGGAGACGCTCGCCCGCTCGACGCTCGGTGGTCTCTCGGCGGGCGACGCGGTCAACGTCGAGCCGGCAGTGCGGGCGGGCGAGCCACTCGGAGGCCACTACGTCCAGGGCCACGTCGATGCCGTGGGCCGCGTGCAGTCGGTCGAGGCGGAGGGCGACGGGCTGCGGGTGGTCGTGAAGGCGCCGTCAGAGGTGCTTCGCTACTGCGTGGAGAAGGGCTCGGTCACGATCGACGGCGTCTCGCTCACCGTGGGCGAGCTGCACGAAGACGAGATTGCGGTCGCGCTCGTCCCACACACCCTCCAGGCGACGACGTTGTCCGCTCTCGTGCCCGGCCAGGAGGTCAACCTCGAGGCTGATGTGCTCGCGAAGTACGTCGAGCGACTGCTCGAAGCGCGGGGGCTACGATCAGAGGAATGAGCGTGGTCAAAGAACCCGAGACCGTCTCCCCGTTCTCGACGATCGAGGCGGCCATCGAGGACTTCCGCTCGGGCAAGTTCGTCATCGTCGTCGACGACGCCGACCGCGAGAACGAGGGCGACCTGACCATCGCAGCCCAGTTCGTGACGCCCGAGGCCATCAACTTCATGGCCACCCACGCCCGCGGGCTCATCTGTCTCTGCCTCACCCCCGAGCGCTGCGACGAGCTGGCGCTTCGGCCCATGACCGAGCACAACGAGACGCCGCTCGGCACGGCCTTCACCGTCTCCATCGAGGCGCGCAAGGGGGTCTCGACCGGGATCTCGGCCGCTGATCGTGCCCGCACGATCCAGGTCGCGATCGATCCGGGCTCGAGCCCGCATGATCTCGTCCAGCCGGGCCACGTCTTCCCCTTGCGAGCCAAGCCGGGAGGCGTGCTGCAGC
>JACDCN010000146.1:0-1156 GCA_013817555.1 Actinomycetota bacterium | reverse complement strand
CGATCCGGTCAGACTGAGGCCGCTGTCGATCTCGCCCGTCTCGCCGGGCTGATTCCTGCCGGGATCGTCTGCGAAATCATGAACGAGGACGGCACGATGGCGCGTGTTCCCGACCTCACGGTTTTCAGCCGACAGCACGACCTGAAGATGATCACGGTCGCCGACCTGATCGAGCACCGGCGACGGCTGGAGAAGCTTGTCGAGCGGGTCGTCTCTGTCCGGCTCCCCACCGACTACGGAGACTTCCAGGCGATCGCCTACCGCGAGGTGCTGACGGACAAGCAGCACGTCGCTCTCGTCAAAGGCGACGTCGAGGGCGCCGAGAACGTGCTCGTCCGAGTGCATTCGGAGTGCCTCACGGGCGACGTCTTCCATTCACTCCGCTGCGACTGCGGGGAGCAGCTCGAGCTCGCGCTTGCCCAGATCGAAGCCGAAGGTATGGGTGTTCTCCTGTACATGGCCCAGGAGGGCCGCGGGATCGGGCTCTTGAACAAGCTCAAGGCCTACGAGCTACAGGAGGGCGGTCTGGACACGGTCGAGGCGAACCTCGAGCTCGGCTTCCCGGCGGACGCGCGGGAGTGGGGGATCGGAAACCAGATTCTCGCCGACCTCGGGCTGACGACGATCAGGATCCTCACCAACAATCCGCGCAAGCTCACGGGTCTCGACGGCTTCGGACTGACCGTCGAGCAGGTGCCGATCGAGGTGGAGCCGCAGGCGGAGAACGCCAGGTATCTCAACGCGAAACGTGAGAAGCTCGGGCATACGCTCACGAAGTTGCACCACCAGGGCGCGCGCCTCGAGCCAGAGCCTGGTAGAGAGATCGACACGTGAACCGCGACGGCGACATCGACATCGACGATTCCAGCGAGAACGTCCTCTCGGAGTGGCCGCGCGCGGTGGACGAGCCGGACAACGAGCAGGGAGTCGAGGACCAGGCAATCGACGGCCCGAAACGTGCGGAAGAGGTCGAGACATGGTCGATCGCGGCGCCCGCTGCCGACGACCCTGAACTCGAGCTCGACGCCCATCCGGAGCTCGATCCCGATCCGGAGCTCGAGCCCGACGCCGAGCCGGGGCAGCTCGCGCCGGAATCGGAGCCGCTGGAGCTCGATTCCGAGTTGCCCAGCGTCGAGCCCGACGCTGAGCGCGGCTC
>JACDCN010000145.1 GCA_013817555.1 Actinomycetota bacterium | reverse complement strand
ACTCACAGCTCGACACCGACCCTGGCCGCTGCTGCTCGAGCATCAAGACCAACCCGCACCGCCTCGGGCGCCCGCCGACGGAGCTCCCCCGAAGGGCCGGCCTAGGAGGAGGCGCGCGACGGTGTCGGAACTGCGGCCGGCTCCGGCGATCCGCTCGAATGGATCAGGTTGCGGATCTCGCGCACCGCCACCGATAGCCTGGCGAGATCGAAGGTTCCCCCGGCTCTGATGTCTGCGAGCACGTGGAGGGAGCGCTCGATCGCGCCCTGGTTCTCCGCCAGCCAGCTCTCGATCAGCTCTCGCGCGGGCCGATCGCCGGCCGGGGCCCGGAAGACCGCGGCGGTCAGCGCCGCCTGCTCTGAATAGACGTCGTCGCGGAGGGCCGCGCGCGCCATCGCTTCCCAGCGAGTGTCGCGCGGCAGGGCGACGATCCGCTCGCGCAGCCAGTGAAGCTCGAGCCGCGTACCCAGCGTGAAGTAGACCTCCGCGACCGTCACGACGTCGAGCGCCGATCCCGCGGAGATCTCGATGAGGTCGAGCGACGGGACGAGCGCCACCAGCTGCGAGACGCGGTCGGCAAGCTGCGACGGCACGCCCGCGGCGGTTAGCTCCGCTGCCTGCTCCTGCGCCGCCTCTGCGTCCGCAGGGCCGAGGAGAATCGGGAGCGTCGCGGCGAGCGTCGTGGCCCCCGGCGCGAAACGTCCAATCGCCGCCGCCACGTCGAGCGGCCGGCGCCGCTTGCGCAACAGCCAGCGCGTGGCGCGCTCGAGCAGCACGCGCGAGCGCAGCAACATCGCGATCTGGGGCTCGGAAGGGACGAGGCCGTCGAGCGCCTCGATCTCTGCCCAGAGGGCGGGCAGGCCGAAAGTCTCGCGGGCGGCGGTGTAGGCTCGCGCGATCTCGTCGGCTCCCGCGCCCGTCTCGTCGCCGAGCCGGAACGCGAAGGTCGTGCCGGCGTAGTTGACGAGGTCGTTGGCGATCCGCGAGGCGATGATCTCGCGCCGCAGCGGATGGCCCGCAAGCTGCGCCGCGAACCGCTCGCGCAGCACCGCAGGGAAGTAGCGCTCGAGCTCGCCCGCGAAGTAGGGATCCTCGGGCAAGTCGGACGCGAGCAGCTCGTCCGCAAGGGCGAGCTTCGTGTGCGAGAGGAGGATTGCGAACTCGGGCATCGTCAGGCCGCCACCGGCCGCCTTGCGCTCGCCGAGCACATCGTCGCTCGGAAGGGACTCGAGCTCACGGTTCAGAACTCCCGCCTGCTCGAGGTGGCGGATGTAGCGCTCGTGCACCTCGAGCATCGACGCCGCCATGGCGGCCGAGCGGCTGAGCGCCTGCGCCTGCTCGTAGTTGTCGCGCAGGACGAGCGCGGCTACGTCGTCCGTCATCTCGACGAGCAGAGCGTTCCGCTGCTTCTCGGTCAGGTCGCCGTCGGCGACGATCGCGTTCAGCAGGATCTTGATGTTCACCTCGTAATCCGAGCAGTCGACGCCCGCCGAGTTGTCGATCGAATCCATGAAGATCCGGCCGCCGCTCAGCGCGTACTCCACCCGCGCGCGCTGCGTGAAGCCGAGATTGCCGCCTTCGCCGACGACGCGGCAGCGGAGCTCGGCCGCGTCGACCCGGATGCCGTCGTTCGCCTTGTCGCCGACCTCGGCGTGCCGTTCCTCGCGGGCCTTGACGTAGGTGCCGATGCCACCGTTCCAGAGGAGGTCGGCGGGCGCGCGCAGGATCGCGCGCAGGACCTCGTTCGGGGTGAGCGATTCCTCCTCGATGCCGAGCGCGGTACGGATCTCGGGCGAGAGCGCGATCGCCTTGGCCGCGCGTGGGAAGACGCCGCCGCCGGCCGAGATCAGGGCCGGGTCGTAGTCGGCCCAGGAGGAGCCGGCCAGTCGAAACAGTCGCTCGCGCTCGGCGAAGCTCGCAGCCGGGTCGGGATCCGGGTCGAGGAAGACGTGGCGGTGGTCGAACGCGCCGACGAGCTTGATGCGCCGCGAGAGCAGCATCCCGTTCCCGAAGACGTCGCCGGACATGTCGCCGACTCCGACGACGGTGAAGTCCGTGCTCGCGAGGTCGGTGCCGAGGGCGCGGAAGTGCCGCTCGACCGATTCCCAGGCGCCGCGAGCCGTGATCCCCATCTGCTTGTGGTCGTAGCCCGCCGACCCGCCCGAGGCGAACGCGTCGCCGAGCCAGAAGCCGTACTCGGCCGAGATCGCGTTCGCGATATCGGAGAAGGTGGCCGTGCCCTTGTCGGCGGCGACGACGAGGTACGGGTCGTCGCCGTCGTGCCGGACGACGTCGGCCGGCGGCACGACCTCCCCCCCGGCGATCGTGTCGGTGAGGTCGAGCAGGCCGCGCATGAAGATCCGGTAGCACGCGACGACCTCGGCGAGGAGCGCGCTCCGGTCGTCGCCCGTTGGCGGCCGCTTGACGACGAAGCCGCCCTTGGCGCCGACCGGGACGATCACGGCGTTCTTGACCGTCTGCGCCTTCATCAGGCCGAGCACCTCGGTGCGGAAGTCCTCCCGGCGGTCGGACCAGCGAATCCCGCCGCGCGCGACCCTGCCGCCGCGCAGGTGCACCGCCTCGGTCCGCGGCGAGTAGACGAACACCTCGAACAGCGGGCGCGGCTCGGGCAGGTCGGGAATCAGCTCGGGGTCGAGCTTGAGCGACAGGTACGGCTTTGCCTGACCGTCGGCGCCGGCCTGGAAGTAGTTCGTGCGGAGCGCGGCGCGCACCACCCGGAGGAAGCCGCGCAGGATCCGGTCCTCATCGAGGCTTTCGACCCCGTCGATCGCCGCCTCGAGCGTGCGCTCGAGCGCGCGTGCCTCGGCGTCGGCGTCCTCGGACCGCGCAGGATCCAATCGCAGCCGGAAGTGCTCGACGAGCCGGCGCGCGATTTCCGGATGGGCGGCGAGCGCGTCCTCCATGTACGCCTGGCTGAAGGTGCTCCCCGCCTGCCGCAGGTACTTCGCGATCGCGCGGAGGACCGTGATCTCGCGCGCCGTCAGCCTGGCCGCGAGCACGAGCCGGTTGAAGCCGTCGTTCTCCGACTCGCCGCGCCAGGCGCGCACGAACGCGTCCTGGAAGGTCTCGCGCACCTCCTCCGCCTGGAGCTCCGCCCCCTCGGCGTGCTGGAGCCCGAAGTCGTAGATCCACACGGGGGAGCCGTCGCGGGGACGGATCTCGTAGGGCCGCTCGTCGGTGACGGTCACGCCCATGTTCTCGAGCAGCGGCAGCACGTCGGAGAGGAGCAGCGGCGCGCCCGAGCGGACGAGCTTGAAGGCGAGATGGTCGAGGCTCGACGCGAGCGGCACGTAGAGACTCATCCCGAGATCGCCATCGGGGTCGAGCCGCTCGATCCTGTTGATGTCCAGGACGGCCTGCGCGGCGGAGAAGTCCTCGCGGTATGCGCCGGGGAACGCCTCCCCGTATCGCTCGTAGAGCAGGCCCGCCCGCTCCTCGCCGAGCTGGTCGGAGAGCGCGTCGCGCAGATCGTCCGCCCAGGCCCGCGTCGCTGCGGCGAGGCGCGACTCGATCTCGGCGACGTCGTACGCCGGGACCGCGCCCGCCTCGGTGTAGACGACGAAGTGGAGTCGCGCGAGCACCGACTCGGACACGCGCGTCGTGTAGTCGACGCTGACCCCGGAGAACGCGTCCTGAAGGATCTCCTGGATCCGCCGCCGGTTCTCGGTGTCGAACCGTTCACGAGGCAGGTAGACGAGGCAGGAGAGGAAGCGGCCGAACGCGTCGCGGCGGACGAAGAGCTTGACGCGGCGGCGCTCACCGAGGCGGAGGATTCCGAGCGCGGTCTCGAAGAGCTCGTCTTCGGAGATCTGGAAGAGCTCGTCGCGCGGGTACGTCTCGAGGATCTCGATCAGCGCCTTGTGGTCGTGGCTCCCGCGGAGCAGCCCCGCCCGCTCGACAACGCGCTGGGCCTTGCGCCGGAGCACCGGAATCTCGGACGGGCTCGCGCTGTACGCGGTGTGCGTGTAGAGGCCGAGGAAGCGCCGCTCGGCGATCACCTCTCCGGCCGCGTCGAAGCGCTTGACCCCGACGTAATCGAGGTACGAGGGCCGGTGCACGGTCGACCGCGAGTTCGCCTTCGTCAGATTGAGCAGGTTCTTCTCCCGCGCGCGCCGCCGCACCTCGGGCGGCAGCTCGGCGAAGCTGAGGGAGATCGGCGCGCTGCCGCTCTCGCGGAGGATCCCGAGACCGGAGCCGGACACCGCGCGGAGGACGTCTTCGCCGTCGTCGTTGCCGATCTCGTACTCGCGGTAGCCGAGGAAGGTGAAGTGGTCGTCGTGCATCCACCGGAGCAGGTCGCTCGCCTCGGCGAGCTCGTCCGGGTCGACCGGCGGCGGCGTCTCGGCGAGCTCGGCGACGAGGTCGCTTGCGCGCTCCCGCATCGAGGTCCAGTCCTCGACCGCCGCACGGACGTCGCCGAGGACGCGGTGGAGGCCGAGTCGCAGCCGCTCCAGGCCCGCGGGATCGCTCTGGCGGTCGACCTCGACATGGATGAGCGACTCGGGGAGCCCGTCGCCGGCGCCGACCTCGAGCAGCCGGCCCTCGTCGTCGCGGCGCATGCGCATGATCGGACGGATCACGAGGTGGATCGCGCTTCCGTACGCCGTGACCTGCATCGAGACCGAGTCGACGAGGAACGGCATGTCGTCGACGACCGTCTCGACGACCGTGTGCGGCGAGTCCCAGCCGTGCTCCTCGACGTTCGGGTTGTAGACGTGCACCTTGATCTCGCCGCGCTTGCGCACGCGCGCGAGGTTCCAGTGCGCGAGGGCGGCGCCGTAGAGGTGGCGGTCGTTCCGGTCGGTCAGGTCGTCGGGAGCGACGTGCGCGTAATAGGCGCGCACGAACCGCTCGACGTCCTCCGCCTGGCCAGGCTCGAGCCGCTCGTGGACGTGCGCGACCGTCGCCTCGAGGAGCGCCCCCTTCGTCACATCTGGGCTCGTCGCCAGTCGCAGACCTCGCCTTCGGGTTCAACCGGGAGTATGAACCCTCGGCGGCGGCTTCGATTCGCCTCGCCCCGAGCCGGCGGAGCTTGCGGTGCGCCTCGGTGAACTCTTGTGGGGACAGGTTCGGGGTCACCCAGGGTGTCTCAAGGACTCCATGAAGGGCGACTCTAGGGCGTGAAGTGGGCGCGACGGAGACGCGCCATCGCTTACGACTACACCGATGTCCGAGTGCCGGTGCTGCGTGCAATGCACGCCCGCCGCCTCGCGACATACAGGACGCTTGGATTCAGCATCGACGACTCGCCCGTCGCCCCTCCATCCCAGCTGTCGGTTCCTATACTTGGTTCATGACCGTCACGGTAGATCTTCCCGAAGACGCGTTCGCGCGTTTGCATGCCGAGGCGAAGCGCCGCGGAGTCAGCATCGACCTCGTCATCGCGGAGCTGACCAGCGTGCTGCCGCCTGACCCGCTTCCCGGGAAACCGACCCTCTCATTCATCGGCTTGGGCTCGTCCGCCTCCGGTCGCTTCGCCCTAGCGTCGATTCCTTCGGCGCGGTTAGCCGCATGTGCTACTGGATGTGGGAAGCGTGGTGGAAACCTGCGGTAGCGAACCTTCGCGATCGGAGGCGAAGCAACGCGCCCAGGATGCCTCGATTTGCAGCCACTGACGAGCCGCCGCAACCAATCACGACGGCGGAGGGCACATGGTAAGGAGGGGGTCGACGGTTCGAGTCCGTCAGAGGGCTTCGGTTAAATGCCTGCAAATTTGCATTTGTTGTTGTCTGCTCGAAGAACAGGCGGACACGATACGGACACATCTGCGGTACGCGCGACGCAGCGTGGCGTCCA
>JACDCN010000144.1 GCA_013817555.1 Actinomycetota bacterium | reverse complement strand
GGCGGCCGGTGTGCCAATGCGCATCGGTGCGAACTCCGGCTCGCTGCCGAAGCACCTGCACGGGCTGGCCCAGCAGGATCAGGCTGAGGCGCTCGTCGCGGCTGCGCTCGAAGAGGTCGAGCTTCTGGAGCGACTCGAGTACCGCGACTTCAAGATCTCCGTCAAGGCCACCCACGTCCCGACGATGATCCGCGCGTACCGAATGCTGGCAGCGAAGGTGCCCTATCCGCTCCACCTGGGGGTAACCGAGGCTGGCACCGAGTTCGCGGGCGGGATCAAGAGTGCGGTCGGTATCGGCTCACTGCTTGCGGACGGGATCGGGGACACGCTTCGTGTCTCGCTCACTGCGGATCCGGTGAAGGAGATCGAGGTCGCCTGGGAGATCCTGAAGGCGCTCGGCCTGCGAGAACGGGGGCCGGTGATGATCGCGTGCCCTTCGTGCGGACGCGACAATGTCGGCGTCGAGAGTCTGGCGCACGTCGTCGAGTCCCGGCTGCGCGAGTATCCGCAGGCTTTCGAGGTTGCGGTCATGGGCTGCGCGGTGAACGGACCGGGGGAGGCGGGAGACGCGGACTTCGGCATCGCCGGCGGCCGCGACGTGGGGTTCATCTACGCGCACGGGCGCGTGCTCCGAAAGGTGTCTTCAGAGACCCTGATCGACGAGCTGTTCCGAGAGATCGACCGCTGGCTGGAAGACGGGATGAAGCGTCCGAAGCGCCTCAAGATGGCCAAGCCGGCGGCGCTCGCGATGGCCGAAGCCTCGCTGATCCCGCTCGACTAGCCTAGGCGGACAACGATGGTTGCCCGCCAATCACAGCTGTTCATCCCCACCCTGCGCGAGGCACCGGCCGACGCGGAGGCCGTCTCGCATAAGCTGCTCGTCCGCGGCGGGTACATCCGCCAGGTCAGCGCAGGCGTCTGGACGTTTCTCCCGCTCGGCTGGCGCGTGCACCAGAACGTCGTGCAGATCATCCGCGAGGAGATGGACGCGATCGGCGGACAGGAGATGCTCATGCCCGTGCTGACTCCCGCGGAGCTCTGGGAGACCACCGGCCGCGACTATCCCGAGATCTTCCGGCTCGAGGACCGCGCTGGACGCAGGTTCATCCTCCCGATGACGCATGAGGAGACGGTCACGTTCCACGCACGCGAAATTCAGAGCTACCGCCAGCTCCCGCAGATTCTCTACCACTTCTCGATCAAGGAGCGCGACGAGCCACGTCCACGTGGCGGGCTTCTGCGGATGCGCGAGTTCATCATGAAAGACGCGTACACGTTCGATCGCAACGAGGATGAGTTCGCACGGAGCTTCGAGCTGCACCGGCAGGCCTACCACCGCATGCTCGAGCGCTTGGGTCTCGAGTTCTACGAGGTTGAAGCCGAGTCCGGAATGATGGGCGGGCAGCAGAGCCAGGACTTCCTCTGCCCGGCCGGATCGGGCGAGAACACGCTCGTTACCTGCGAGCACGGCGACTACGCGGCAGACCTGGAGATCGCAAGAGGCGTTCCCCGGACTCCGAGTTTCCCGGCGACCGAGGAGGTGCCGAAGGAAGTCGCGACGCCGGGTGTCACGACGATCGAGTCCCTCGCCGAGCTGCTCGGGATCGACGCTGCGGCAACGTCGAAAGCGATGCCTGTCGTCAAGACGGACGGCACGCTCGTGCTCGGTCTCGTCCGGGGCGATGACCGGCTCGCCGAGTCCAAGATGCTCGGTGTGCTCAAGAGTGACTACCGGCCGGCTACCGATGAAGAGATCCGGAGCGCGTTCGGCGCGAGCGGCGGATCGCTTGGACCTGTCGGCGTGAGCGTCCACGTCGTCGCTGACGATGCGCTGCGTGAGGGGCAGTTCGTAGCCGGCGCGAACCGGGACGGCTGGCACTTACTGGGCGTCGAAGCGGGGCGCGACTACGCGCCGCGGTTCGCGGACATCCGCGAGGCTCGCGAGGGCGACCGCTGTCCCGTTTGCAGCGGCGAGCTCCGTTTCCAAACCGCGATCGAGGTCGGCCATATCTTCAACTTCGGCTCGCGCTATTCAGAGCCGCTCGGCGCGACCTTCCTCGACGAGGACGGCACGGAGAAGCCGCTGATCGGGGGCAGCTATGGCATCGGGCCCGCGCGCGTCATGGCAGCCGTTGTGGAACAGAGCCATGACGGGAACGGGATCGTGTGGCCGAAGTCGATCGCGCCCTACGACGTTCACGTCCTCGCGCTGCACGGCGGCTCCGCTGAGGTGCTCATGAGGGCCGAGCAGCTTGCCGCAGCGCTCGAGGAAGGCGGGCTCGACGTGCTCTACGACGAACGCGACGAGCGCCCAGGGGAGAAGTTCGCAGACGCCGATCTGATCGGCTGCCCCACCCGAATCATCGTCGGGAAGAAGACCCTCGACGACGGCGCCGTGGACGTCCGTACACGCGACGGAGCGATCGACGAGCGCGTTTCGAGCTCAGAAGTGGTGAAATGGGTCCTGCAGCACTGATGGCAAAGCGTCGGAGATACTCAGACGAGACCCTTGGGCCGACGATCGAGCGCTTGATGGCCGAGACGGGGACGACCTACCGCGGGCTCGCCGACAAGTCGGACCTGTCCGCTGGGTACCTGAATCACATCGTCCACGGCAACCGTCCCGTGCCGTCGAACGACGTCATCGCCCGAATCGCCGACTCGCTCGGCGTCGAGCCAGAGCACTTCCGCGAGTATCGGATCCGCGTCATCACGGAGAAGCTCGAGAAGATGCCCGAGCTGATCGACCGGCTCTACAAGCGTCTGTCCTGAGGGCACCGCCCGCGTTAGCGATCACCACGACCGGACCGAGCGCGTTCCACGCATCATGGGTGCCGATGTCGAGCTAGGCGTCGGAGCCCACGACACCTCGCACCGCACGGCCCTCGCGTCGCAGCCGGTCTATGCGCTCGGCGGATCCTCGTGCAGCCACCCGCGCGCGCGCATGCACTCGACGAGGGAGTCCATGATTGGACTGCCGCCGCTTTCGAGCATCTCCTTCGAGCCCGAGAGGCTGAAGGCGCGGCGCCTGGCGCGGGGATGACGCCGGCGACGTCCATGTTGCGCTCATCGCGCGCCGGGCGCGGTTAAGGTGTCTCTCGCCACGGGGCGTGGCGCAGCCTGGTTAGCGCGCTTGACTGGGGGTCAAGAGGTCCCGAGTTCGAATCTCGGCGCCCCGACTGGGAGAAAGGGCTGGTAATCCGGCCCTTTCGCGTCTCTCCGCAGATCTGCTCTCGGTGTTGCGGTGACTCGTTCGTGACTCAAACGACTCGGGCCTACACCGAGGAACGGTCGCTGAGGTACCGCTTGCGCAGAGCTTCCATCGGCTGCTGCTTGCCGTCCCTGTCGGCGTATTCCCAGAACGTCCAGCCGTTGGTCTGATAGTAGGAGCGCCCGTCCGGCGGCGGCCCCTTTACGGCAACCCTGGCTGCGCCCGCAGCGATCGAGAGCGAGTTGTAGACCTCGCCGCCGACTCGCACCCGGCCGTCCGCCTCTATCGTCGCAGTCACGTCCCGCCCGAGATACCGTTGCCGCAGCTGCGCACCCGGTGCGATCAGTCCGGCCTCGAGCAGCTGCTTGACCGTAACGTCGTACCTCGTTGCGGCTTGTCGAGTACCAGCGGGTTTCGGGGTCGGTGTCGGCTTCACGGCCGAAACTTCTGGTAGCCCGGCCAGGTCAGCTGCTGGGAAGTCGAGGGTGATTCGGGCGCGGGACAAAGCCGCTCGCACGTCACCCGGCGACAACCCTTCGATGCTGCGTGCCAGCCGCCGCACAAGCCACGGCGATGGCTCCGGTTCAAAGAGCGCCTCGACGGCTTGCCGCACCCGGTTGTCGATCGACTGCGCCTGCCAGAGCGTCTGAAGCGATTTGCGTCGGAGCTCATCCTTCGTCAGTAGACGCAGTGCGTCCGCTGCCTCCGGCGCATCGCCGCTGATTTGAATGCTCCGAAACAGCTTCTCGTCGAGCGCGACGGGAGCGTGAGCGTTGTAGATCCGGTACCCGTCACCGTTCGTGAGCATGACCCACTCGACCCCGGCCACGGCCGCATAGCTGACGATCTGGCTGGCCCAGCGGCGGTCGTTCAGATCCTCGTCAAGCCCTTTGGCCTCGATGAACAGGACGGGCTTGCGCTGGAGCATGAGCGCGTAGTCGACGGGCTTGTCCTGCGACTTGAACTTGTACTCCAGATGAACCTCATCCAGATCCTCGACGTTCCATCCGAGCGCCCGCAGTACGGGCACGATCAGAGTCGCCTTCGTGTTTTGCTCGCCGATTCGCGTGTCTCGGTAACGCTCGATCCGCTCGGCGACGTTCTCGAGGGTCTGTCTGAGCCCGTCTGCTCCCGCGCCAGCTTCCATCAGACTGCACCTTCGCGGTCGCGCTGACGGACGTCAAGACAGACGAGCATCGCTGGGGGCCCCTCGTTTCCAGGTTTTCACCGCTGTCCCTATGTACTAACGAGCAAGTAACGGGCTCGCACCCAGTCAGAGTGCCCTCGTTCTAACCCGCTGCTTGCAGCGGCGCTGTTCGAGCCAATTCGACTCGTCAGGTAATGACCGAACCCGGGTTCGTCAGCTGCACCTCCGCAGCCCGGCGACTTCTAGGTCTGATCCGGGTTTGGGGCTAGGCGTCATACTGGCCGACGAACTCCGCCGCCTGGGGCCTACTTTTGTGCCCGGCTTCTTGAAGGATCGCCGGTACCTCGGGGTCGGAGACGAAGTTTTTAAAGCCCTCCTCATCCCAATCGAAGATCGCCCAGACCCGATCCTCCTCGTTGGGATCGCGAAAGACGGTCGAGCCCTTGGAGCCGTGCTGCTTTCGCTTCTCAGCAGCCTTGGTCGAGAAGATCTCTATCCAGTGGTCGACGTCCTCGACCTTCGTCGTTGCCAGGAGCATCTGTCCTCCTCTTGGGGAAGGGTCGTCGCGCTACTACGACGTTAGCCCGCGCAGTATTGCGCACCCCGTGTGCTCGTGATCCGGCCGTCAGTTCTCCGCTGGTCTACGCCTTCAACCCGTCTGAATAGCTACTCCTGCGCCTCTGACGGTTCCGCGCCAAGAGACAGCTGTCTACGTCCGTCTCGACCGATTGCCACGGCAGACTTCAGTGTGTGGGGAACGTCCTGTACTACGGCGACAACCTCGATGTGGAGTTACCCCGTTTCCGTTGACACCTTGATCTGCCCCCGGTTCGGTGGAGTCGGGTTTCTTGGCTCAGGCCGCCTCGCTTGTGGTGTTTCGTAATTCAAATTCAATCGGTGTGAGCATGCCGAGGCTGGAGTGGCGCCGGCGACGGTTGTGGAAGATCTCGATGTACTCGAAGATCGCGTTCGCAAGCTCGACACGGGTCCTCCAGCGACGTGAGTCGAGTAGCTCGACCTGCATCCGCGACCAGAACGCTTCGATCATCGCGTTGTCGTAGCAGTCGCCGACCGATCCCATCGACGGCACG
This sequence comes from Actinomycetota bacterium, assembly GCA_013817555.1. GTDB lineage: Bacteria > Actinomycetota > Thermoleophilia > Gaiellales > Gaiellaceae > GMQP-bins7. The sequence goes on along the minus strand of JACDCN010000144.1, from coordinate 389 downwards.
AGCCCAGATTGCCGTGCTCGGTCGGTGAACGCCCAAGAGGTGAACTGGGTCCCGTGATCGGAATGGATCACAGTCTTGCCGCGGTCGGCGTCGCAGTGCTCGATCGCCATCCCGAGAGCGTTGCTGGTGAGCGCGGCGGTCGGGTTGTGGCTGATTGTCAGGTTTGTCTGTCGGTTGCTGTCATCTCAGGGGCGGGTACCCGCGCTATTGGGAACTGATCTAGCGCCGCGCGGGTAGGGGCAGACGACTCGGCGCGAGGTCGAAGGCTGACGACCTCGGAACGTCGATCCTGGTCGCGCAGGGCGAGGACGCGGTGTACGTGTCGGAGCAGCTCGGCCACGCGGCCGCCGCGATCACCTTTCGGCGGTACGCGCGCCTGTTCGACCGGG
>JACDCN010000143.1 GCA_013817555.1 Actinomycetota bacterium | reverse complement strand
GAGAAGCAGCGAGCCCCTCAGCCGCGTGTGGCCGCGTGCGAGGTACTGCTCCACCTCGCGACGCGTCTCCTGCATGAACGCTCCGCCATTTCCGAACGTGAGCTTCTCTGCGCCCGCCGCCATCACACACCTCTCTGATCCTGCGAGTAAGGCGCCTGACGGCCGCCGTCGGTACTCGTCCGAGTGCGCTGACAGAATAGCTCCGTCGATCACTGAGTGCGCTACCGAGGGGCAGGTTCTCTCGCAACGGAACCGCTTATTGCATCTGTCTTGCCCACCCTGACCCGTCGTGAACCTTCTCTATTCGTGAAACGCGCAGGGCAATCGCGGCGGATCTTGAGGTCTGCACCGTGGTCTCTGCACGTGCTTTCCCGGCAATTCTGACACGTCTGACCCGCGTAGCTAAGCCAAATCCGCCTAGCCATGCGCCCCTGGAAGGCCCGTCCGGGGTTTGAACCCCTGACATGCGTCCCATTTATGGTGTTGGGGTTATCCTCCGACCTACTTCCAGTCGATTCGGTAGAGCTCGCCGTAGTCGGTGCGGTACACGACCCGCAAGCTGCCATCACTCACGCGAAGTAGCACGATCTCGAACATGTAGCAATCAAGAGAAGCGTCGCAAAGGCAGACGGGAGACCGGTCGGGAAGGCCCTGCTGCCCGTCGCCAGGTCACGGGGCGTCGCTGCGAGTTTACGGCATGACGTGCGGCTTAGAGGCGGGCGAATGCGTCGCCGGTGACCCGAACACGCTCTCGGCTGAGCGTCCGCAGCGCATCATTCTGCCGCACTAGCCGACCCAGCTTCCTCGAGCCGGGTCGGCTCCCGCAGCCGCCGTAGCGGACGTCGACGGTTGCGAGACCGCTACCGCCGTCGACCGCGCTCCTGCGCCAGCAGCGCTCCAAGCGGGTTCGTTCCGGGCATCGCTCCGCTGACTCCCTTGCCGATGATCGGCGTCCCGCGTCGGCGTTGCCAGTCGTGCCCGAGCTCACGGCTCTGTAACGGCTTGAGCCGGACGTCCCACGAAGCCGACTGGAGGCGACTGCATTCAAGAGCGAAGCGGCGGTTTGCGGGAGCCACCCGACCGGGTAGACCACGAGCATGACGTCGGCTTCCAAGCGCGCTCTGCCGCCCTCGCGTGCCGACCGTGTCTCCTTCTGGCTCGACACCACTGACGACAAAGAGCTTCCTTCCCTCGTTGGGAGCGAAGAGGTCGACGTCGTGGTCGTGGGAGCGGGCATCGTCGGGCTCACGACGGCGCTTCTGGTTGCGACGTCCGGTCGGCGCGTCTTGCTCGTCGAGAGGGCGCACGTCGCATCCGGCGTCTCCGGCTTCACGACCGCCAAAGTGACAGCAGGGCATGGCCTCGTGTACTCGCACCTCGAGAGCGACTACGACGGGGATACCTCGCGCCGTTATGCCGAGGCGCAGCTCGCAGGGCTCGAGCTCGTACGGCGCCTCGTCGAGGAGCACGGCATCGCCTGCGACCTGGAAGCTGTGCCGAACTACGTCGCCGCGGAGACCGAGAACGAGCTCGAGTCGATCGAACGGGAGGTCGAGGCAGCGAAGAGGGCCGGTCTCGATTCGGAGCCGGCCCGTGGTGCGGATATTCCGTTCGCATCGACGGGAGCCGTTCAGCTTTCGGATCAGGGACAGTTCCATCCACGGCGCTACCTCCTTGGGCTCGCGGAGGCGACCCTCGCTGCCGGAGGCCGGATCGTGGAGCAATCGGCTGTGCTCGGAATCGAAGGCGAGGGCCCATACGTCGTGCGCACTGAAGCCGGCGAGGTACATGCGCCAGCCGTGGTGGTCGCAACCAGCTACCCGATCGTGGAGCCGGGGTTCTTCGCGACGCGCATCCATCCGTGGCGCTCGTACGTTGTCGCCGCCCGGCTTTCGAGCGACGAGGGGCCACACGGGATGTTCATCAATGCCGGGAGGCCGAGTCGCTCGGTACGCACTGCGCCGCTCGAAGATGGAGGTCGGCTTCTCATCGTCGGCGGCGAGGGACATCGCGTGGGGCAGGCATCGGAGACCGCGGCGCGCCACGCGACACTCGAGCGCTTCATGCGTGATCACTTCGCCGTCGGAGAGACCCTCTACCGATGGTCGACCCAAGACGCGTTCAGCGTCGACGGGCTTCCATTCGTGGGGCGAATCTCCGAGAAGCAGGACATCTTCGTCGCCACGGGTTTTGCCGGCTGGGGGATGACGAACGGTTCTGCCGCCGCACTCTCGATCGCCGGCGAGCTCGCGGGGATACCGGCTTCCTGGAGCCACGTGTTTGAGCCGCAACGGCGACGTATCCGTGCGGCCGCTACCGGCTTCATACGGGAGAACACCAACGTCGCCCGACAGCAGTTCGCGGGCGCACTACGCCGTCGCGACGGCTCCGCAGCCGATCTGGATCCCGGAAGCGCTGCCGTTTTGGATATAGGCGGCAACGACGTGGCCACCTACCGAGACTCGAACGGTGTCCTGCATTCGGTGTCGGCCACCTGTACGCACATGGGCTGCAAGGTCTCGTGGAACTCTTCCGAGTCGAGCTGGGATTGTCCCTGCCACGGCTCGCGCTTCACCCCCGACGGAGCAGTGCTGCACGGCCCAGCGCTTCACCCTCTCGAACCCATTCCACTCGAGGACGGGCAGGAGTAGCGCGGTGGAGTGGGCGGCGCTTCTCGCTTGGCTCCTGACCGCACTCGGGGGAGCGAGCCTGCTGGTCCAGTGGCTACGGCATGGTGGACTTCGCCAGCGCGAGGGAATCCGCTTTATGAGGCTCTTCGCTCACGCTGGTCTTGCAGTGGTCGGAGTCGGGCTGTGGATCGCGTTCGTTGTCTCCGGCGAGGTGGTATTCGCCTGGATCGCCGTTGGAATCCTCGTCGCGGTAGCACTGCTGGGCGCCACGATGTTCGTTATCTGGCTACGTGGTCAGAACCGTCGCGAGCACACGACCGTGCCTGCGGAAACAAGCTTCCCTGTTCCCGTAGCGCTCTTGCACGGCGTCCTCGGCGTCTCGACGCTCGCGCTTGCCGTGCTGGCCGCAAGCGGTGTCGGCACCTGATCGAGCTTCATAGATCGAGCGCTCACGTCGCGGCAACGTTCATCGCATGGAGTTGTCAACCGAAGCAGACACCGGAAGGTGTCGGCCCACCTCTCACCAGCTGACACCGGCAGGTCGAGGTTCACAAGCTGGCTGCCGGGGAAGCCTCTCGGCATGCGTGACGTGCTGTTGATTGTCGACGTCCTCGATGACTTCGCGCACGAGCACGGCGAAGAATTGCTCTCCTCGTTCGCCGAGACACAACCTGCGCTCGTAGAGCTCTTGGAATCCGTTCGTAGGGCGGAACTTCCGATCGTGTTCGCGAACGACAACAAAGGGGTCTGGGACGGCGACGTCAACGGGATCGTCCAGAGAGCCTTTAACGGAAAGGGAGGTCAACTGGTTCGAAGCGTCTCACCCCGTCGCGGTGAACGCTTCGTGGTAAAGCCGCGCTATTCCGCCTTCGACCACACTCCCCTCGAGCTGATTCTCGAAGCACTCGAATGTCAGCGACTTCTTCTTGCCGGTATGACCACCGAAGGGTGTTGCCCAAAACGGCGATCGACGCGCGGGAGGTTGGTCTCAAGGTCTCCGTCGTCCCGGAGGCGTGCGCGACGGTGAATCGGGAGAACAAGGCGCAGGCAGGGATCCTCGAGACGGACACCCCCGAGCAGGCGCGTGAGAAGCTTCGCGGTGCAGTCGCTGCGGTCGGGGATCACCCGGAGTGGGTCGAGTCGCACCTTAACCCTCTTGTCGGCCTCGCGCCGGAGCGGGAGCTTGCGGACGACCGCCGCGAGGCGTTCGCCGCCTGGCGGCAGTTCCTGGAGGCGCTCGCCGAACAGCGGCCGCTCGTGCTCGTGCTCGAGGACCTGCAGTGGGCCGACGACGGTCTCCTCGACTTCGTCGACCACCTCGTCGACTGGGCGGGCGACGTGGCCCTGCTCGTCGTCGCGACCGCCCGGCCCGAGCTGCTCGCGCGACGGCCCGGGTGGGGAGGAGGGAAGGCGAACGCCGTCACGATCTCGCTCTCTTCACTCACCGATGAGGAGACGGCCGAGCTCGTGCATGCGCTCCTCGAGCGCTCCGTGCTGCCGGCGGAGGCGCAGGCCATGGTGCTCGCTCGCGCAGGTGGGAACCCGCTCTACGCCGAGGAATTCGCCAGGCTGCTCCGCGAGCGCGGTGCGATCGACGACGTCGCGATGCCGGAGAGCGTGCAGGGCATCATCGCCGCCCGGCTCGACCTGCTCACTGCTGAGGCCAAGGGTCTCGTGCAAGCGGCAGCCGTGCTCGGGAAGGTGTTCTGGCTCGGGGCCGTCGCCGCAGTCTCGGGTCGCGAGCGCTGGAACGTCGAGCAGGAGCTGCACGACCTCGAGCGCCGGGAGCTCCTCCGCAGGGAACGGCGAGGCTCCGTGGAGGGCGAGACCGAGTACGCCTTCCGCCATCTCCTTGTTCGTGACGTTGCGTACGGGCAGATCCCCCGCGGCGAACGGGCGGGGAAGCACCAAGCTGCTGCGGCGTGGATCGAGTCCCTCGGCCGACCTGAGGACCACGCCGAGATGCTGGCCCATCACTACGTCAACGCGCTCGAGCTGTCGCGCGCTGCGGGGCTCGAGGACGCTGACCTCTCTGAGTCGGCGCGCGCCGCCCTACGGATCGCGGGGGACAGGGCGCTGGCGCTCAACACGTGGGCAGCCGCCGCCGATCTCTTTACCCACGCGGTCTCTCTCTGGCCGGAGGACGATCGAGACCGGCCCGAGCTCCTGCTCTCGTACGGGTCGGCGCTGCAGCAGATCGGCGACGGCCGCGCCGGCGACGTTCTCTCCGAAGCGCGCGAGGGCCTGGTGGAGCTCGACGAGCTCGAGCGGGCGGCTCGCGCCGACGCCGCGCTCTCGCGCTTCTGGTGGGATCGAGGCCAGCGTGACCGTTCATTCGGCTTCCGCGACCGCGCGCTCGCACTTGTCGTCGAGCGTTCACCGTCCCCGGACAAGCTGTTCGTGCTGAACCAAACGGCGTCTTCGTTCGCGATCGCCCGGAGAGGCCGACGCCGCGATCCGTATCGGGGAGGAGGCGCTCGTCATGGCCGAGCAGCTCGGGCTCGACGAGCATCGCGTCTTGGCTCTGAGCTCTCTCGGTATAGCCCGTTCGCGGACCGACGATCCCCGAGGGAGCTCCGACCTGGAGCGCGCGCTCGAGCTTGCGGTCTCGATCAACTCACCGGAGGCGGGGCGGCTCTACAACAACCTCGGCTTCGACGCGCTCGGCAGGGGGGACGTGCGGCGCGACGTCGAGCTCCGCGCCGAGGCGCTACGCACGGCCCGGAGATTCGGGGATGAGCGCATGGTGCGCTTCTGCCGCGGAGTGCGGGTAAGCCTCGAATATCTGAGCGGGCGCTGGGAGGACTGCATGCGTCACGCGGACGAGTTCCTCGCCGAGTGCGAGGCCGGGTCGCCCCACTACCTCGAATCGGACGTGCGCCAGTGGCGTGCGAGCCTCCGCTTCGCTCGTGGAGACACCACGGGAGCAGAGAGCGACGCAGCGAAGGCGCTCGAGCTCGTCCGGCAGGTGAAGGACCCGCAACTCTTCCACCATGTGTTCTCGTCCAACATTCGCCTCAACGCGGAGCTGGGGCGCCTGGACGTCGCGCGCGCGCGCTCGCCGACGAGCTCCTCCCGACCATCGGGGTTGGCGCGAGGCTCGACGTGCTGACCGAGCTCGCCTGGGTCGCCGACCGGCTCGGAGTGGCCGATGCGCTCCGTGAACGCCTCGATGAGCTCCAGCCTGCGACGAGCCTCTGGCTGAAGGCCGGGCGCGAGATCCTCGACA
>JACDCN010000142.1 GCA_013817555.1 Actinomycetota bacterium | reverse complement strand
CGGCCGCGGTCACCGCGAGGACGCTCCTCGCGCTCCTCGCGAGGCGGTGCGTCCTTCGCCCGCTCGATGAGCTCCTCGGGCATGACGAGCCCGCCGTTCTCGTGCTTGGCGACGAGCTTGAGGCCGATGCGGCCCCGGTCCTTGTCGACCTCCTGCACGACCACGTCGACGACATCGCCGCGCGCCATCACGTCCTCGATGTGCGCGACGCGACCCGGCCCCACGTTCGAGACGTGGAGCAGGCCGTCGGTGCCCTTCTTGAGCTCGACAAAGGCGCCGAACTGCGTCGTCTTCACGACCTTGCCCGTGTAGCTGTCGCCGACTTCAGGCGACTTGGTGAGGGCGGTAACCGCTGAGATGGCGGCCTCCGCCTTCGTGCCCTCGGTGGCGTAGATGAGGATCGTCCCGTCCTCCTCGATGTCGATCTGCACGTCGTAGTCGGCCTCGAGCGCGCGGATCGTCTCGCCGCCCTTGCCGATGACCATGCCGATCTTCTCCGGGTCTATCTTGACGGAGGAGATCCGGGGCGCGTGGTCGGCGAGTGCCGTTCGAGACTCCGGCAGGACGGCGAGCATCTTCTCGAGGATGGACTCGCGCGCCTCCTTCGCCTGAGCGAGAGCCGAGCGCATGATCTCCTGCGTCACGCCGGTGATCTTGATGTCCATCTGGAGAGCGGTGATGCCCTCGCTCGTCCCGGCGACCTTGAAGTCCATGTCGCCGAGGTGGTCTTCGGCTCCCTGGATGTCGGTGAGGATGACGTAGTCGTCGTCCTCCTTGACGAGGCCCATCGCGATCCCCGACACGGCCGCCTTGATCGGCACGCCGGCATCCATGAGGGCCAGGGAAGAGCCACAGACCGATCCCATGGACGACGACCCGTTCGACTCGAGCGTCTCGGAGACGAGCCGTATCGTGTACGGGAACTCCTCGACGGTCGGGATGACAGCTTCGAGCGCGCGCTGGGCCAGCGCGCCGTGGCCGATGTCACGCCGCTTCGGGCCTCGCATGAAGCCCGTCTCCCCGACCGAGTAGGGCGGGAAGTTGTAGTGGTGCATGAAGCGCCGCTGCTGCTCGCGGGAGAGATCGTCGATCTTCTGACCCTCCTTGGCCGTTCCGAGCGTCAGCAGAGACAGGATCTGGGTCTGCCCGCGTGTGAAGAGCCCGGACCCGTGGGTGCGCGGGCTCACGCCCACCTCGCACTCGATCGGGCGGATCTCGTCGGCGGCGCGACCGTCCGGACGCCGCTTGTCGATCGCGATCTTCTTGCGAACGAGACTCTTGTAGACGGCCTCGGATGCACGCTTGACGAACTGGCGCGTCACCGAGTCCTTGACCTGAGGCTCTCCCTCGGCAGGCAGGGCGCCAACTGGGAACGGAAGCTCGATACCCTCGTGGATCCGCTCGAAGAGCAAGTCGCGCTTCGCCGAGCGGAGCTCCTTCGAGTCCTGCTCTGCGTCTGTGAGCCCCTGCAGGTCCGAGAGGAACTGCTCGCGGAGCGGCCCCTCCACGGCCTCCATGCGCGCCTTCTCGAGGATCGACGCGAAGCTCGAGCGGATCTGCCTCGAGCGGACGATGTCGTCCTCGGTCGTGTCCATCGAGATCTGGGGCGATGCCTCGGTGACGAGCGCCTCCATCGTGGCCGACGCTTCGCGGAGCCCGTGCTCAGAGATGGCGGAGCGAATCGCCTGCCCGTGAGCTGCCTCCAGCTCTGCGGTGAGATCGGCATCGACCCACTTCGGCTTGCCGACCTGCGAGCGCAGGTCCTCGAGCGCTGCGCAGATCTTGCGGATCTCCGTGTGAGCCAGCTCGAAGGCCTCGAGAATCGTCTCCTCGGGAACCTGATCCGCCCCGGCCTCGACCATCGTCAGTGCGTCGGGCGTGCCGACGACGATCAGGTCGAGCGTCGACTCCTCGAGCGCCTCGAGGGTCGGGTTGATGACGAACTCGTCGTCGATCCGACCGATACGCACGGCCCCGAGCGGGCCGAGGAACGGGAGCGGCGAGACCATGAGAGCCGCCGACGCGCCGTTGATGCAGAGGACGTCGTGCGGCGAGATGAGGTCGGCCGAGAGGGTGGTGCAAACAAGATGCACCTCGTTGCGGAAGCCCTTCGGCCAGAGCGGCCTGATCGGGCGGTCGATCATGCGCGCGGTGAGCGTCGCGCGCTCGGTCGCCCGTCCTTCCCGCTTGAAGAAGCCGCCCGGAATCTTGCCGGCGGCGTACATCCGCTCCTCGACGTCGACCGTCAGCGGGAAGAAGTCCGCGTCGGGCCGCGCGTCTGGCCGTCCCACGGCGGTTGCGAGGATCATCGTGTCGCCGGAGCGCACGACGACTGCGCCGTCGGCCTGCTTGGCGAGCTTGCCCGACTCGAAGACGATCTCCTGACCGCCCACGTCGACGGAGACCGTGGCGATCTGCCCGGTAGTCGTACTCATGTGGTGTATCCCTTCACCTATTCCTTCGTTTCTGGAAGGTGGAGGTTTGAGTCAGCCCCGCGGTGGCTGGGACTCGCTCAAACTTCCACCTTCCCTCGACAGAAGCCCTACCGTCTCAGGCCGAGCTCCTTGATGAGGGCTCTGTAGCCCTCGATGTCCTTTCGCTGAAGATAATCGAGGAAGCGGCGGCGGCGGCCGACGAGCTTCAGGAGACCCCGACGGGAGTAATGATCCTTCGGGTGCGCCCGGAGGTGCTCGGTCAGATCGTTGATCCGTCGCGTCAGCATCGCGATCTGGACTTGCGGGGATCCCGTATCTGCCGGACCGGAGCCGTGCTTCTCGATGACTTCCAGCTTGACTTCCTTGGTGAGGCTCATGCTGCTCCTCTCGTAGACGACTCCGCAATCCCCGCCCCGCGTGAAGGAAGTAACACGCCGGAGCCGCGTTTGCGGTCTAGGGAAGGCTAGCAGTCGCGGAAAACGCCTTGTGACACTGTGTCACTTGGCAGGATGGGAGGATGCGAGCCGGAGTAGCAGCGGGCCATCCCGCTACCGCCGAGGTCGGGGCCGAGATCCTGACCGAGGGGGGCTCGGCCGCGGACGCGGTCGTGGCCATGTGCCTCGCCTCGTGCGTCGGAGAGACGGTGTACAGCGGTCTCCTGGCCGGGTGCCACGCGATCGTCTCCGACGGCTCCCGCGTCGTGAACCTGGACGGGTTCGCAGCCGTGCCCTCCGAGACGGCTGAGCTCCTCGAGATCCCGATCGGCTTCGGTGATGAAGTCGTCGTGTACTCGATCGGCCCGGCTTCCTGCGCGGTTCCGGGGCTGCCCGCCGCTCTGGGCGAGCTCTGGGAGAAACAGGGTCGGCTTCCCTGGCGACAGTTGGTCGAGCCCGCTCTCGAGCTCGCGCGCAACGGAGTCCCGCTTCCCGAGATGCACGAGCGATCGCTGGTCATGCTCGGAGACGTCTTCTCGCTCGGGCGCGGGCGGGAGCTATTTGTGCGGGAGGGCCGCATGCTGCAGACGGGCGAGGTCCTCGTGCAACCGGGGCTCGTCCAGACGCTGGAAGCGCTGGCCGAGGAGGGCGCGGAGAGTGTCTATCGCGGGTCGCTCGCCGAGGCGCTTCTGGGCATGGACGGCGTGGTCTTCACCGCCGGCGACCTGCGCGGCTACGCGGCCCGTTGGACAGATCCCGTCCTCGTCGACTTTCACGGGCACCGCGTCGCCACGCGCGGTGGCCTTTCCGGGGTACCCGAGCTTCTCCCCGGGTTCCCGCGCCTCGCCGGCCTTTCCGCGGCCGACCGCGTGCTCGAGTTCGTGAAGGCGCTCGAGACCAACGAGCTGGGCGGCGAGCACACGACAAATATGGTCGCCGTCGACAGGCACGGTCGCGCCTGCGTCCTCACCCATTCGTTGGGCGTCGGCGCCGGAGTCTGGGTGCCGGGATTCGACCTCCAGCTGAACAATCTGCTCGGAGAGTCGGACATCGCGTTCGGTGAGCCCAGACCAGGAGACCATCTGCAGAGCCGCATGGCCCCGAGCCTCGCCTTCGACGATCAGGGCTTGGCGCTGGCGATCGGCGCCGCCGGCGCCACGCGCCTCAAGATGGCGCTCTCGACAGTCCTCTCCGGAATTCTCGACGAAGGGCTCACTCCCGAGGATGCCGTGGCGCGCCCGCGCGTACACCCCATGCCGACCCTCGTTGATGTCGAGCCCGGAGTCGACGAAGCGGCGCTCGAAGCGCTCGAGGCGCAGGGACGCACGGTTCGGCGTTGGGAACAGCTCCACCACTACTTCGGCGGAGTCAGCTGCGTCGGCCGCACGGGGGCGGCCGGTGATCCACGGCGGAACGGCGAAGCGATCGTCCTGTAGGGGCGGGGCATGCCCGGCCCCTACTTCAACAAGAGACCGTCGATCCGCTTCGAGGCGATGAACATCCCGACGATGCCCATCGTCAGCAGATACGCGACGTTGACGAGCTGAAAGGTGCCGACCGCGCCCGTCGAGAGCGCGCGGACGAGCTCGATTCCGTGGTAGAGCGGAAGCGCCTGCACGATCCACTCGATCGCCTCCGGGTAGACGGAAAGCGGGAAGAACGTCGTCGCGAAGAGGAACATCGGCAGCATCACGAGCTGGATCAGGTCGAAGTCCTGCCAGCCCCGCATCCACGTCACCGCCGCGATGCCGGCCCCGGCAAAGCCGAAGCCGATGACAAAGCATGCGGGGAGGATCAGGAGGCCCCACCACGAGTCGACGAGGCCGAGCACGAGAATGATGTTGAGGAACGCGACCGAGTAGATCAGCGACCGCACGACCGCCCACATCGTCTCGCCGACTGCCACATCGCCTGGGCTTACGGGAGTCGAGAGCATTGCGTCGTAGACCTTCCCGTAGCGGAGCTTCCAGAAGACGTTGGTGGCGTCGTAGAAGGCGCCGTTCATCGCCGAAGCCGCCAGCAGCGCCGGCGCGACGAAGGCGGCGTACTCGAGCGTCGCCTCGTCGAGAGCGACCTCCCCGATCAGATCTCCGAGCGGGTAGACGAAGAAGAAGAGGTAGAAAAGCGGCTCGAAGAACCCGGAGAACAGGATCAGCCACGTCCTGCGGTAGACCATCGCATTGCGCTCGACGATGAGAAGCCCGCCGATGCGCCGGCGGGGGCGGGGTGCGAAGCGCGTATCGGCGGCGATCTCGGTCATCAGACAAGCAGCCGGCGGCGGTAGGAGTAGTACGCGGCGGTCATCCCGACGGCGATGAACGCGAGGAGATAGGCCAGATGGCCGAGGGCGCCCCAGAGCTGCACGTCGCCGAGCGTCAGCTGCCGGGCAAGATCGACTCCGTGCCAGAGCGGAGTGACGTAGGCGAGGAGCTCGAGCACGCGCGGGAGCTGCTCGATTGGGAAGAACGTTCCGGAGAAGAGAAACATCGGCAGGATCAGGAAGCGGAAGATCGCGACGAACGACGCCTCGTTCTCCGTGTAGGCCCCCCACGCCGCGATCGGCGCGGCAAATGCCACACCGACGAGCACAGCGACCGGAACGGCGAGGATGCCGAGCGGCGAGTTCACGGCTCCGAACGCTGCGATCGCGGCGAGGTACACCGACGCCGTCGTCAGCATGCGGAACGCAATGAACGCCTGGTGCCCGATGAGGATGTCTCCTACCCGGAGCGGGCTTGCGAGCATCGCGTGGTACTGGCGGCTCCACTTGATCGCGGAGAGCACTGGCCAGCTCGCCTCGAACGATGCGATCTGCATCGCCGTTGCCGCGATGAGCCCGGGCGCGACGAACTCGATGTAGGAGATGCCGTTCGGAAGATCGGCGCTTCGGTCCACCAGCTCGCCGAGCCCGAATCCGAACGCGAGTAGGAAGATGACCGGGGTGACGACGCTCGAGATCGCCGTTCCACGCCAGACGCGGCGGTACTGCGCGAAGTAGAACTCGAGCGGGCGGACGG
>JACDCN010000141.1 GCA_013817555.1 Actinomycetota bacterium | reverse complement strand
GCCCACTACCGCTCGGCCCGCGAGAGAGCGTGACGATTCCCGTCAGGACGAGCGCGACGCCGAGCCACTGCGCGGCAGCCGGGACGACACCTCGCGCTGCGTCGACGGCGAGCGGGACGATGGGCGACACGGCGGAGATCGGCGCCACGATTCCCATGGCGCCCACCGCCAGACCGCGGTAGAGAGCGCCGAGCCCGATCGCGCCGGCTAGTCCGGCGAGTGCCGCAGGGAGGAGCTCGGTGACGCCGGGAAACGGATCGCGCGCGAGCCAGACCCAGAGCGCGATGCCCAGGAGGCCGATCGCCTGCGAGAACGCGAGCACGGTAAGAACGGCGATCCGTCGCACTGCGAGGCCCGCGAGGAAGTCGCCAGCGCCCCATGACAGAGCGCCACCGAGCGCCAGCAGCGACAACATCTAGACGGTTGATGGAAAATGGAGTCGCCCCGGCCGCGAAGCGGACGGCTTTAGGGATTTCCGCGCGACCGGAATCCGCGCTAGCGGATTTCGGTCTTGCGCAAACATCAGTCTCCGTTGCCGACAGGGCGCGTCGCGGCCTGCGCGTCGAGCTGGTTCGCGTGGTACAGCACTCCCGCCTCGGCCGTGCGCGCGGCGGGCCGGTCGTGGTGCGCGGCGATGGCGTGCAGGAGCTCGGCGAGAACGGCGGGGTCGAGATCGCGGGCGCGCTCTTCGATCAGCCGTAGTCCTAGGTGGACATGCCCCAACAGGCGTCCTTCCTCGGTTTGGCGAAACGCTGGGCCGCGGCCCAGCTCGCGAACGCGACCGAGATCATGCAGGAGCGCTGCGCCGAGGAGAAGATCGGCGCGGAGGCGCGGGTGGAGCTGCGCGGTCTCGCGGCAGAGCGTGGCAACGCCGACCGTGTGCTCGAGCAGACCGCCCGCGTAGCCGTGGTGCCCGTCGGCGCCAGCTGCGGGGAGCTCTCTCAAAGCGGAGCGAATCTCCGCGTCTCGCACGAACGAGTCCACGACGGTGGCCAGCCCCGGATGTGTGATCTCGGCTGCCAGGAACTCGAAGAAGCCGTCGAGCTCGTCGGCGTCGCGACGGAGCGTGGGCGTTAGCTTGGCCGGATCGGCGTCCTCCGCCGACTCGACCGCACGGACCTGCACCTGCAGCCGTCCACCGAAGCGCTCGACCCGTCCCAGAACTCGCACCGCGTCGCCTTCACCAAAACGCTGGTCGAGAAGGTCGACGTCGCTCCACACTCGTGCGTCGATGCGGCCGCTCGCATCGGAGAGCTCGAGTGCCAGGTAGGACGCGCCCGCGCGTGTCCGGCGCCGCTCCTTCTTCGTGACCGCGAACACGCCCTCCACGGTCCTGTCCTCGGCGAGCTCGGCGATCGTGGTCACGGCTCAGGAGTCTAGGGCTGGAGATGCACGATCGGGAATTGACGCGCAGCCGGGGGCGATCACGATCCGGCGCAGTGTCGTGACCGTCATCCGGCCCGCCGTGAATTCCCGATTGAGCATCTTTGGGCGTTGGTACGCTCGCCGCGATGGTCGACCTGCAGCCGTTTCGCGCCGTTCGATACTCCCGTACGGCCGGATCGCTCGCCGATCTCGTCGCCCCTCCCTACGACGCCGTCGGTCGCGAGGAGCGCGAGCAGCTCTTCTCGCGCAGCCCGTACAACGTGGTCCACCTGACGCTGCCCGAGTCGGCGGAGCAGGCCGCTGGTCTCTACGACGACTGGCTTTCGTCGGGAGTCCTCGAGCGCGAGGACGAGCCTGCCGCGTGGCTGCTCACCGAGGAATATGTCGGCCCCGACGGGGTCGGGCGGGAGCGCCGCGGGATCATCGTTTCGCTCGCGGCCGAGCCGTACGAAACCGGAGACGTCTTGCCGCACGAGCGGACGCATCCGCGCATCCGCGAGGAGCGGCTCCGCCTGCTCCGTGCGACCCGAGTCCAGCCGGAGCCGATCTTCCTGCTCGTCGACGCGCAGCTTGATGTCGAGCTCCCGGGACGCGAACCCGATCTCGAGGCAAACGGCTCGCGGCTTTGGCGGCTCGCGGACTTCGATTCGACCCCGCTCGGAGATAAGAGCCTTCTCATCGCGGACGGTCACCACCGCTACGAGAGTGCGCTCGAGCTCGGGAAGGAGATCGGCGCGAACGCACGGATTATGGCGCTGCTCGTCGCGACCTCCGATCCGGGGCTCCATGTTTTCCCGACCCACCGCACCTTTGCCGGTCGTCCCGAGCTCGCCGAGCTCGAGGACGGTGCGACCGTTGGGAGTGTGGACGAGGCGCTCGCTCTACTCGCGGACGAGCCTCGAACGCGGTCGGCGGTCGTTGCGTATCGGCGTGGGCGAATCGCGCTCCTGCGCGGGGAGGAGGGGGAGCTCGACGTCGAGCTCGTCGACCGCTTCGGTCTGGACGGGATCGGATACACGCAGGCGACCTCCGAGGCTGCTGCGTTCGTGGATCGCGCGGAGGCGGACGCGGCGTTTCTGCTGCGCCCGACTCGGGTCGAGGACGTGTTCGCAGTTGCACGGCGCGGAGAGCGCATGCCCCCCAAGAGCACGTACTTCTTTCCCAAGCCACTATCCGGGCTCCTCTTCCATCCGGTCGAGCTGTGACGGACTGGCTTGCCACCTGCCGGCTCTGTGTCGCCGACATCCACGAGGCGCTCGAGCGTCTGCCCACCCGTGTCGAGCGGGAGCCGGTGCTCCAGCTCGGCCAGGGCGGGGACGACACGACCGCGATCGACCAGGCCGCCGAGGATGCCGTCGTCGCGCGTCTCTCGGAGCTCGGGGAGGACTTCGTCCTCGTCTCCGAAGAGCTCGGCGAGAGGATGTTCGGCGCAGGCGGCCGGCGACACGTGGTCGTCGACCCGATCGACGGGTCGGTCAACGCAAAGCGCGGGATTCCGTTCTTCTCGTTCTCGCTAGCGGTCGCCGACGGCCCGACGATGGGTGACGTCTTCTTCGGATACGTCTACGACTTCGGCACCGGCGAGGAGTGGACGGCAGGGCGCGACCAAGGGGCGTTTCTCGGCGGAGCGCCGCTGGGAGCCGTGGGGCCGAAAGACCCCATCGAGATCGTCGCCTTCGAGGGCACGACGACGAAGTCGGTCACGCAGCGCATCCCGGGCATGATCGGGATCGCCGACCGCGTGCGCGTCATGGGCTCGCTCGCGCTCTCGCTTTGCCATCTCGCAGGTGGACGCGTGGATGCGGCCTGCTGTCTCAAGGAGGTCCGCTCCGTGGACATCGCGGCCGCCCAGCTGCTGCTGCGCGAGCTCGGGATCGCGATCGAGCTCTTCGACGATCCGCCGTTCGACTCTGCGCCACTCGATCTCGTCACACGCTCGCGGGTAGCGGCGGCTGCGTCGCCCGAGCTTGTGGCCGCTCTCGCCGAAGCACTTCGCTAGGTACGCTCGCCTCATGAGACCGGACCGCGACGCGATCCTGAAAGCGCTCGAGCAGGTCATCGACCCGGAGATCCGCAAGCCGGTGACCGAACTCGACATGGTACGCGACGTCTTGATCGAGGACGACGGCGGCGTCTCGGTGACGATCGCGCTCACCGTCGCCGGCTGCCCGCTCCGGCACTCGTTCGAGGAGCAGGTGGGCAAGGCGGTCGGGGCGGTCGAGGGCGTGACCTCGGTGCGGCTCGGCTTCGACGTGATGAGTCCGCAGGAGAAGGCCGCGCTCGTCTCGCGCCTACAGGGCGGGCGAACCGAAAGGACGATCTCGCTCTCGCCTGCGACGCGCGTGATCGCCGTCGCGTCGGGCAAGGGCGGCGTCGGCAAGTCGACGCTCACCGCCAACCTCGCGTACGCGCTCTCCACTCTCGGCGAGGAGGTCGGAATCCTCGACGGGGACGTCTACGGGCATTCCATCCCGCACATGCTCGGCGTGCATCAGAAGCCGATCGCCGTGGACGAGATGATGGTGCCGCCGGTCCGGGGAGACCTCAAGCTGATGTCGATCGGGTTCTTCCTCGAGGAGAACGCGCCCGTCATGTGGCGCGGGCCAATGCTGCACAAGGCGCTTGAGCAGTTCCTCTCGGACGTTCACTGGGGCGACCTCGACACGCTCCTCGTCGACATGCCCCCGGGGACCGGCGACGTTGCGATGTCCCTTGGCCAGCTCCTGCCGCGAGCTGAGGCTCTCATCGTGACGACCCCGCAACCGGCCGCGCAGCAGGTGGCCGTGCGCGCTGCGCAGATGGCGATCAAGACCGGGATGCGAATCGTGGGAGCGGTCGAGAACATGTCCTACCTCGTCGGCACCGGCCAGGAGATCTTCGGGTCGGGGGGCGGGCAGGCACTTGCGGACGAGATCGGAACGACGCTTCTGGCGCGGATCCCGCTCGATCCCGTGCTGCGTGAGGCGGCCGACGATGGCACGCCGGTGCTCGAGGTCGCGCCCGACTCCGAGGCCGCGCAGGCGATTCTCGCGCTGGCGAAGTCGGTGGCGGCGTCACGGGCGGGGACGATCCGCAAACCGCTTACCGTTCTCTAGCTCTCTACGTGACGAGCGAGGAGGCCCGGACCCGGCTCGAGGCACTTGGGTTCGAGGACGACGATCTCACCGCGCTCGTCGCGCACTTCGAGGATGCGGAGCGGCGTGAGAAGGCAGGCCACGGCTTCTCGAGGATCGCATGGCTGGAGACGCTGGAGATCGACGCCGGCGCTCGACCCATGCGTGTCGTCGCCGAGGAAGGCTTCGAGCGCTGGGACGGCGCCGGCGCCCTGGGCTATCTCGTCCTCGAGGAGATCGTGCGGGCGACGATCACCAGTCCGCCGACTCGTGCCCGTGTCATCGTCGCCGAGCGCTGCTTCCCGAGCGGCGTCCTCGGCTACTGGGTCCGGCTGCTTGCGGAAGGTGGACTCGTCGCGGTGCTTACTGCGACGTCCCCACGGCGTCTTCCACATCCGCAGGGAGGGCCGCCCCTCACGGGAACCAACCCACTCGCGATCGCGATTCCCTCGAGCGACGGGCGTCCGCTGGTCGCGGACGTGTCCATGGGCGCCGTGACGCACGGAGATGTGCTCGCGGGTCGCGCGCAGCCCCAGGAGCTGGTGCCCTTCGGCGGCGAGCAGGCGCACAAGGCCTTCGCGCTCGCGGCTGGGCTGGAGCTCCTCGTCGGCGCTCTCGCGGGTGAAGAGCACGGGGCGGTGCTCGTCGTCGCGAAGCCCGCGCATGATCCCGCGCCGGCCTTCCGGTCGCTCGCAGACGGCATGCGGCTTCCCGGCGACGAACCGCCTGCCTGAGACGGCGGTCAGCGAGTTTCGCAGCACGCCGCAGCGGGCACTAGCTCGCGGCGATGCTCGCAATCAGGTTGCTGTTTCTCCCGACCGTGTGGATCCTCGTCGGCGCCGTCGTGGCGGCGATCTACGACTACTTCGAGGCCCTCGGGACGACCGCGAAGGTGCTGACCGCAGTCGCGGCAGTCGTTTTCTGGCCGGTTCTCCCATTCGGGTCGAAATCAAGATCGACCGCTAGCCGCAGGGCCGGCGGCGAGCGCGGCTTCCGCGAGGGCCTGCGCAGCGGCGTGGGTCGTGATCCCTTGCTCCCGGGCGCGGGCGAATAACTCCGCGAGGGTCTTCGGTATCGAGTTCACCCGCTGCAGCGCGAGCTCCGGGTCATAGCCGCCGGGACGTAGCTCGCAGCTGATGTTGATGACGCCGCCGGCGTTGATCACGTAGTCGGGGGCATAGAGGATCCCGCGGTCTCGCAACATCTCGCCGTGCCGATGCTCGTCGAGGAGCTGGTTGTTTGCCGCGCCCGCTACAACCGTGCAGCGGAGGCGCGGAATCGTGTCGTCGTTGAGCACGCCTCCGAGCGCACAAGGCGCCAGGACATCGCACTCGACGTCGTAGACGTCTTCGGGGGCGACGACCTCCGCTCCGAGCTCGGCGATCGCGCGCTCGACGCGCTCGCGATTCACGTCCGCGGCGACGAGGCGGGCGCCCGAGCGAACGAGGTGGTCGGCGAGCC
>JACDCN010000140.1 GCA_013817555.1 Actinomycetota bacterium | reverse complement strand
GGCGGGGAGAACCACGCGTTCGTCCAGATCAGCTTCACCCTGGCACCCGGGTGCGTCACTTGCGCGCCGAGCGCGAAGGCGTTGATGTGACGCACGACCTCGGGGATACCGAACGGCACGATATAGCCGATCAAACCCTTCTTGCTAGCGGCTCCGGCGGCCATGCCCGAGAGGTAGATCGTGTCCTCGCCGGCGCCGAAATACTCGGACTGGTTCTTCTTGACCTGCAGACCAGTGGCCTGCTCGAAGAGAACGTCCGGATACTTCTGGTAGAGCCGGCCGTTGACGCCGTTCTCGAAGTTGCCGAACGAGCAACCGAAGATCATCGTGTAGCCCTCGCGGACGAGCCCGGCGACCACCTGTGGGATCTGAGCGTTGGAGAAGATGTTTTCCTTATAGGTCGTCTCCACCTTGGAGCCGAGAGCCTTCTCGACGTACAGGCGCCCGTCGTCGTGCGACTGCGCCCAGCCGCCGTCGTTGTGCGGCCCGGGGTAGATCCAGGCCACCTTGAGCGCCTTCTGCTCCGGCTTTGCCGACACAGCGGTCGCGAGTACGAGCCCCGTCGCCGCGAGTGCGAGCACGAGCCCGCCCAACACGTACTTCGTTCTCATCTGCTCCTCCTGTCGCCCGGGTCGCGTGACCTGGCGACTATATGACAGAGTCGGCCGATCGGAGTGAGTCGCGTAGCGGACGGTATTACGCTTGCCGCGATGGAGACGCTCAAGCGCCGGCTGGCGGTGGCTCGGGGGGACGAGCCCGCGGATCTCGTCGTCCGCGGCGGGCAGGTCTTCTCGGTCTTTACCAAGGAGTGGCTCGAGGTCGACGTGGCGATCGCGGACGGCTTCGTCGCTGGACTCGGCGAGTACGAGGGCCGTGAGACGTTGGACGGGTCCGGCAAATACGTCGTCCCAGGCTTCATCGATGCGCATATGCACCTCGAGTCCGTGAAGCTGATGGTCGACGAGTTCGCGCGGCTCGTATTGCCCCTCGGTACCACAGCCGTCGTCGCAGACCCACACGAGATCGCGAACGTCCTGGGGGTGGACGGCATCCACTGGCTGCTCGACGCCTCGTCAGGGCTCCAGCTCGACGTGTTCTTCATGGCGCCGTCGTGCGTGCCCGCGTCTCCGTTCGAGTCTCCGCGCAGACCGCTCGGCCCCGGAGACCTGGAATCGCTGATGCGGCGCCGGCGCGTGCTCGGGCTTGCCGAGATGATGAACTTCCCCGGGGTCATCGGCGGCGCTCCGGCGGAGCTCGCGAAGCTCGGCCTCGAGGGGGCGAAACACGTCGACGGACATGCTCCGGGCGTGGCCGGAAAGGCGTTGCAGGCGTACGCGGCGGCCGGGATCGCGTCGGATCACGAGGCGCTGACGGTGGAGGAGGGACGCGAGCGGCTGCGGGCCGGAATGTGGCTCCTGATTCGCGAAGCCTCAATGGCGAGGAATCTGCTCGACCTCCTGCCGCTCGTCCTCGAATACGGGCCCGGTCGCATCGCGTTCTGCACCGACGACCGCGACCCCGAAGACATCGCGGACGACGGGCACATCAACGGAATGGTGCGGAAGGCAGTCGCTGCCGGAATCGCGCCGGAGGATGCCCTGCTCATGGCCTCCTTCCATCCCGCTCTCTGGCACGGCCTCGGGCGGCACGGGGCGATAGCACCGGGCTACGAGGCCGACCTCCTCGTCCTTCCAGATCTCGAGAGCTTCTCCCCCGAGCTCGTGCTCAAGCGCGGTCGCGCGGTCGAGGAGGTTCCCCAGGTCGACGTCCCCGACTGGGTCAGGCAGTCGGTCCGCATCAAGCCGCTTCGCGCCGAGGACTTCAGCGTTGCGTCGAATGGGGGCGACGTACGCGCGATCGGGCTTATCGAGGATCAGGTCGTGACCGAATCACTCGTCAGGGAGCCGGCGGTCGACGACGGCCGCGCTGTCGCCGACGCGGATCGCGACCTTGCCAAGATCGCGGTTGTCGAACGCCACCTGGCGACCGGACGCGTCGGGGTCGGATTTCTCTCGGGTTCGGGCCTTCAGCGGGGCGCCCTCGCCTCCACGGTCGCGCACGACGCGCACAACCTCGTGGTCGTCGGCATGGACGACGACGACATGATCTTCGCCGCGGAACGCCTCGCGGAGATCGGTGGCGGCATCGTCGCCGTCGAAGACGCGACCGTTGTGGCCGAATGCCCGCTTCCGATCGCCGGACTTCTCTCGGAGGCTCGGCTGCCGGAGGTGATCGCCCAGAGTCGCGCGTGCAACGAGGCGGCGCACAAGCTGGGCTGGAGCGGCGCCACGCCCTTCCTCACGCTGTCGTTTCTCGCCCTGTCGGTGATCCCGCATCTGAAGATCACCGACCACGGGCTCGTCGACGTCGACCGCTTCGAGATCGTTCCGCTCGAAGTGTGACCATGCTCTACTCAGGCGGCTGGATCGTCACCTGCGACGACGCTGGGACCGAGCACGAGGACGGCTGGGTGCTGGTCGAGGACGGTTTCATAGCGGCGGTAGGCGAGGGCACGGAGCCCGAGGCAGACTCACGCGAGGAGCTAAGCGGGGCCGTCGTCACGCCAGGGCTCGTCAACACCCACCACCATCTGTACCAGACGCTCACGCGCGCACGAGCGCAACAGGCGGATCTCTTCGCCTGGCTCCGGGAGCTCTATCCGGTGTGGGCGAAGATCGACGCGGAGGCCGAGTACGCCGCCGCCCGCACCGGCCTCGCCGAGCTCGCGCTCTCCGGCTGCACGACCGTGTTCGACCACCACTACGTCTTCCCGCGCGGGCAGGATGGCCTGGTCGAGGCGGAGGTTCAGGCCGCGCGCGAGTTGGGTGTGCGGATCGTCGCTTCGCGAGGATCGATGGATCTCGGCGCCTCGGATGGCGGCCTGCCGCCCGACGAGCTCGTGGAGGAGCTCGACGCTGTGCTCGCGGACACCGAGCGACTGGTCGGCGAGCTGCACGAACCCGGGCCGGACGCAAGGGTGCAGATCGCGGTCGCTCCCTGCTCACCGTTCTCGGTCACGCGCCGGCTGATGCAGGAGTCGGCCGCGCTCGCGCGCCGCCTCGAGCTTCCCCTGCACACGCACCTGGCCGAGACGATGGAGGAAGGTGCGTACTGCATGGAGCTCTACGGCTGCACGCCCGTGGAGTACCTGACCGACCTCGGCTGGCTCGGTCGAGATGTGTGGTGCGCGCACTGCGTCCACCTCTCCGTCGACGACATCGCCGACTTCGCGGCGAGCGGTACCGGCGTGGCGCATTGCCCCACGTCGAACCTCCGGCTGGGGGCGGGGGTTGCGCCGGTTCGCGATTTCCTGGACGAGGGAGTGCGGGTCGGCCTCGGGGTCGACGGTTCGGCGTCGAACGAGCGCAGCGACCTTTTCCTCGAGGTGAAGCAGACGCTGCTCGTCGCACGCGGTCGAGGCGGGCCGGGGGCGATGACCGCCCGCGAGGCGCTCCGGCTGGGGACGCGAGGCGGAGCCGAGGTGCTGGGCCGAGACGACATCGGCTCGCTCGAGCCGGGCAAGTGCGCCGACCTGGCGATCTGGCGCACCGACGGCCTCGAACTCGCCGGGGCCGACGATCCGGTCGCCGGCCTGATCCTCTCGGCGCCGCATCGCGTCGATCGGCTCGTCGTCGGCGGCGCGGACGTCGTGCGCGGTGGTGCGCTCGTGCGGGGGGACGAGGAAGAGATCGCGCGCGAACAGCGGGCGCAGGCGCGAAGATTCTCGTCATGAGCGTCTCCATGTCCACCCACGTGCTCGACACGGCTGCGGGCCGACCTGCCAGGGGAGTCCGGATCGAGCTCCGGCAGGGCGACGAGTCCCTGGCGGTGGCGGAGACCGACGATGACGGCCGCATCGCGAAGCTCGTCGAGAACCTCGAGCCCGGCACGTACTCGCTCGTCTTCCATCCTCCGTCCCCGTTCTTCACACGCGTCGAGCTCCAGGTGGAGCTCGCCGACGGTCACCATCACATCCCCCTCCTCGTGTCGCCGTACGGATGCGTGACGTACCGCGGCAGCTGACCGGCGAGGAGCTCGCCGAGCTGTTCGAAGGCCGGACGCGGCTCGTCGAGCGCCTCGCCGAGATCGAGTACCCGCTCGAGAACGCAGACGACGTCACGGCGACGTTGACCGAGGAAGAGAAGATCGAAGCTCTGAGAGCGCACCCGGCGATCGGGGCGAAAGGGCTGTCCACGCGGTCGGCCGCGGAGCAGGGATCTGACTCCGATCCCGCAGTTTTGTCCGAGCTCGCGTACTTGAACCAGGTCTACGAAGAGAAGTTCGGGTTCCGGTTCGTCGTCTTCGTCGCCGGGCGGCCGAAAGTGGAGATCGTGAAGGTGCTTGGCGAGCGGATCGGCAACACCCGCGAAGAGGAGCTCGAGACCGGCCTGCGAGAGCTGGTCGCGATCGCGAGGAACCGGTGGACCCGTACCTGAGAGACGTCCTCGACGTCCTCCTGCGGATGCTGCACGTGACCGCGGGGATCGCCTGGATCGGAGCCTCCTTCTACTTCGTCCGGCTCGATCTCTCGCTCCGCGCTCCGAAGCGGGCAGAGGATGCGGACAGGGGCATCGCGGGCGAGTTCTGGGGCGTCCACGGCGGAGGTCTCTACCACTCGCAGAAGTACCGCCTCGCTCCGGCTGAGCTCCCGGAGCCGCTGCACTGGTTCAAGTGGGAGGCGTACACGACGTGGCTCTCGGGCTTCGCGCTGATGGTCGTCCTCTACTACTTCGACGCGGGCGTGCGGCTCGTCGATCCGACCGTTGCGGACCTATCCGACTGGGCCGCTATCGCGCTCTCGGTCGGCGGGCTCGCACTCGCCTGGCTCGTCTACGACGTGCTCTGCCGGACAGTCGGACAGCGGAGTCAACTCGCGCTCGCGCTCGTCGGCGTCGTGCTACTCGCGCTGGCGGCTTGGAGCGCGAGTGAGCTCTTCGCGGCCCGCGCGGCCTATCTCCAAGTCGGCGTAATGCTCGGGACGATCATGGCCGCGAACGTCCTCCTCGTCATCATCCCTGCACATCGAAAGCTCGTGGACGCGATGGCAGAACGACGAGAGCCAGATCCCGTTCCGCTGCTCGAGGCGAAGCGCCGGTCGGTGCACAACAACTACCTCACGCTGCCGGTGCTCTTCACGATGCTCGCCGGGCATTTCGCTTTCACGTTCGGCGCGGACGAGGCGTGGCTCGTGCTCGTGCTCATCGCAGTCCTTACTGCGGGGGTGCGGCACTTCTTCAACCTCTGGCATTCCGGAGGTCGCGCGTGGTGGATCCTCGGCGTCGCTGCCGCCGCGGTCGTCGCGCTCGCGTTCTGGCTGCAGCCCGACGGTGCTTCACCGACGCAGGCCGGCCCGGTCCTGGTCGCAGAGGTGCAGGCGGTGATCGAAGAGCGGTGCGCCGCTTGCCACTCGGGCGCGTCGGCGCCGCTCGGCATCCGCCTGGAGACCAACGCCGAGATCACCACCCGCGCCGACGACATCGAGCGGCAAGCCGTGCAAACGCGGGCGATGCCTCCGGGGAACTCCACCGGGATGACCGAAGACGAGCGCGAGCTACTTGCCGCGTGGGTCGCATCGACGCGCTAGCCGCGGCGGTGGCCGAACTACGGTGTCAGACACCGCGGCTCGTGTGCTCGCAGCTATGGCATCTCGTTGTGAGCATGTCCGGTTGCCCAGAAGACCGCGAATACCCTGCAGCGTCCGAACTCCAGGGTGTGGAAGCATCGGCACACTCTTGGTGCGAACTCCCCTTGACGGAAATCGGTGTCTCGTACCGTCTCGGCGATCACGTCGGAATTCACGACCGACTAGGGTCCCGCCATGCTCGACATCACTGTCGGAGGCTTCGTGTTCAAGGCTCGCTTCGAGGACGAGACGGCACCGGAGACGGTGTCCGCTTTCCGGCGCATGTTGCCGCTCGAGTCGCGGATAATTCACGTCCGCTGGTCGGGGGAGGGTGGCTG
>JACDCN010000139.1 GCA_013817555.1 Actinomycetota bacterium | reverse complement strand
ACCGGGAACCGCCTAGCCAGCGTAGGGGGCTCGCGACTCGCGCCGCACGGTTACCTCGGAAGAGGGCTCCGTGCCGGGAAGCGCCTCTACTACTTCAACGCTGGTCACCGTAAGTGAGAGGGGCCGCTTCGCGCGGCCCCTCTTATTTCTTGTCTTGGGATGTTGGATCAGGCTGCGATCGCGACCGGCTCCACCTCGGCGGCGAGTGCGGCGAGATGCGCGCGCAGACGTTCGGCGACCATCGGGTCGGCTAGCTCGCCGCGGGCGTCGAACCTCAACTGCGCCCCGGATACCGGCAACTCTCCTTCGATGACGCGACCGCCGCAGATCCCGAGCACCTTGCGGAGATCCTGCTGCGCCCAGATCGCTCCGTACTGTCCGGTCGTGGCGCCCGCGATCGCGATCGTCTTGTTCTTGAAAGAGCTTCCCCGGTGCCGGGCCGAGGCCCAATCGATCGCATTCTTCAACACCCCTGGGATCGAGCCGTTGTACTCGGGCGTCACGATGAAGAGCGCGTCAGCCTCCTCGATCCGCTCACGCAAGTCGACCACAGCTCGAGGCGTCTCGGACTCGCCCTCGTCCAAGTCCTGGTCGTAGGGTGGGAGTAGTGCTAGATCCTCGTAGAGATCCACGAAGACGCCCTCGGGGGCGAGCTCGACTGCCGCCCGCGCCAGCGCCGTGTTGTACGACTCTGCGCGCAGGCTGCCCGAGATAGCCAAGACCTTCATGGTCAGACCGCCTTGACCGCCGCGAGGTTGGCCCTGAGGACGACCTCGTTCGGCAGGAGGAAGTCGCCACCAGGAAGCGGCGCGTTCCAGTTGAGCCCAAAGTCGGTACGGTCGACGGCACCGGCCAGCTCGATGCCGATCCGATCGTTCCCGTACGGGTCGACGCCCGCCCCGACGAAGCTGCCCGTGAGCTCGATGGGCTTGGTGACACCCTTGATAGTGAGGTCGCCTTCGACGATCAACTCGTCGCCCTTGGTCGCCACGGCAGTCGACTCGAAGCGGAGCTCCGGGTATCGCTCCGTGTCGAAGA
This sequence comes from Actinomycetota bacterium, assembly GCA_013817555.1. Taxonomy (GTDB): domain Bacteria; phylum Actinomycetota; class Thermoleophilia; order Gaiellales; family Gaiellaceae; genus GMQP-bins7. The sequence continues at coordinate 4,941 of JACDCN010000139.1, read as the reverse complement.
ACTCGGGCGACTGCAGGTGCCCGTCCCGGGTGTCATCGAACGTCGTGATGGTGGATGCGTCGACGCTCCCGGTGATCGACGGGGCCTCGCCACCCTCGATCGTCCCGGAGAAGCCAGGGATGCGGCCCTTCACTGTCATGAGGCCGAGCTTCTTGATCTCGAACTCGAGCGAGGACCAAACTGGGTCGATCGACCACGTTCCGGTCGGGATGACGGTGGCCGAGGTATCTGCGACGATGGTCATGGACACACTCCTTTGCGTTCGCTACTATTGAGTACGCAATGAATATAGCGGAGAAAAGCATGCCTAGTCAAGTATTGCAGTCGCAACCTTCGACCGCTAAGGCGTTCGTGTCGCTGTTGCGGGCCCATGCCGCGGCGACGCGCCAACTAAACGCGCAGTTGAACGCCGAGCACGGACTGACCATCAGCGACTTCGAGGTATTGCTGCGTCTTGCGCGCGCCCCAGAGTCGAGGATGCGACGGGTTGACCTCGCCGGCGAGCTCCTTCTGACTGCTTCGGGAATGACGCGCCTGCTCGACGGTCTCGAGCGCGCGGGTTTCGTCGAGCGGGGCGGGTGTCCGGAAGATCGCCGAGTCGTCTACGCGGTGTTGACGGACGAGGGGCTCGCGAAGCTACGCGAAGCGGCGGTGACCCACTTCGAACAGGTCGACGACCTGTTCGGCGGGCGTTTCGATGAGCACGAGCTGGACGAGCTCGCCGCGCTGCTCTCGAGGCTCGGCGGAAGCGAGCCGGCCGAGTGCGCGCCACCGTCAGAGGACGGCTAGTCCTCGAAGTTCTGCCAGTAGCGGCTCGGGGTCGGCCCGCGCTGGCCCTGGTACTTGGAGCCGATCCCCTCGGACCCGTACGGCCGCTCGGCCGGCTCCGAGAGCTGGACGAAGGAGAGCTGGCCGATCTTCATCTCCGGGTAGATCGTGATCGGGAGATTGGCGACGTTCGACAGTTCCAGCGTGACGTGACCGTCCCACCCGGGATCGATGAAGCCCGCCGTGGAGTGGATCAAGAGCCCCAAACGGCCGAGTGAGCTCTTCCCCTCCAGCCTGGCTACGAGGTCGTCCGGGAGCGTCACGCGCTCGAGTGTCGAGCCAAGGACGAACTCGCCGGGGTGCAAGATGAACGCTTCTCCGTCCACGGCCTCGACCAACTCGGTCAGGCCCTCCTGCTCCGCCTTCACGTCGATATATGGGTAGCGGGAGTTGCGAAACACGCGGAAGTAGCGGTCGACCCGCACGTCGAGGCTGGACGGCTGCATCAGACCCGCATCGAAGGGATCGACGCCGATGCGACCCTCGCCGATCAGCCGCCGGATGGTTCGGTCGGAGAGAACCACGTGGCGATTCTACGACCCGCGCACCTTGTAACAGTTTGTTACTTGTCGCCCCGTACGAGGGTCGCGTGCACCCGCAACTGCGGTAAGGTCTTTCCCCCTGGTGTCGATGCTATTTCCACCCATCGACCCGAACGAGCGGTTCCGTGACCGCCGGGCTGCGGTGCGGCGACGAAAGCGCCGACAACGCGCCGCGCTGATCGGAGGGTTGCTCGGGACGGTCGCTCTGCTCGGGCTCGGAGCCCAGCTCGTCGGTGACGGCACCGAAGCCGCTCCTGACCAATCGGCAAGCGTCCCCGAGGCGACGGCGTCGGACTCCGGCCCCAGGCCGCTTCCTGTCGAGATCCGCGGGGTGCACGTGACGATGGGCCTGGCTTCGCTGCCCGGCAAGCTCGCGGAGTACGTCGAGCTCGAACGGGACGGGCTTACCGCGATCGAGCTCGACATCAAGGACGAGAACGGGCAGGTCGGATTCACCACGAGCTCACTGAAGCTCGCACAGACGGTTGGGGCGACCCGCGACTTCTACGATGCGCGCGCTGCCGCCAGGCTCGTTCACGAGCGCGGCCTCTACTTGATCGGGCGGATCGTCACCTTCGAGGACCCGGTACTCGCTCATGCTCGGCCGGACCTCGCTGTGCGACGGAACGACGGCTCGGTCTGGGAAGACTCCGCCGGACTTGGATGGACGAATCCGTACGACCGCCGGGTCTGGGAGTACAACGTCGACATCGCGATCGCGGCTGCGAAAGCCGGGTTCGACGAGATCATGTTCGACTACGTCCGGTTCCCGTCCGACGGTGACGTCGACGGAGCCGTCTACTCGAATCGGACGGGCATGCGCAAGAACGACGCGGCTCCTGCGTTCGTGCGCTACGCCACTAGTCGGCTGGAACCCCTCGGCGTACGAGTCTCGGCTGCAGTGTTCGGGCTCTCTGCTATGCGTGACATGGGCATCGGTCAGATTCCGCGGCGCATGGCCCCGCACCTCCATGCCGTGTACGCGATGACCTACCCGTCCCTTTTCGGCGCGGGCGAGCTCGGCCTGGCCGATCCCGGCTCGTCGCCGGGAGCTACGGTCGCGCGCGCGCTGAGGCGCTTCAATCGCGCGCTCCAGGGACGCGACGCGCTTCTGCTCCCTTGGGTACAGGACTTCAGCTTCACGACCCCCTACGGAGTCGACGAGGTGCGCGCCCAGATCTACTCTGCACGTCTCGCCGGGGCCAAGGGTTATCTGATCTGGAACGCCTCCGGCGTGTACACCGACGGGACCCTCACCCCGCCCTAGAGTTTCTACGGCGCCAGACGATCGCGCGTCCAACCCTCTGCCGTTCGCAGATAGCGGATTCGGTCGTGCAGCCGATTTTCCCGGTGCGACCAGAACTCGAAGGTCTCCGGGACGACCCGATACCCACCCCAGAACTCCGGGAGCGGCACGGGGCCGTCTCCGAATCGTGCTTCGGTCTCCATGTAGTGAGCGTCGAGCTCCGCTCGCCCTGCCACTAGCTCGGATTGCGGCGATACCCAAGCCGCGATCCGGCTGCCCCGCGGTCGACTCTCCCAGTACGCGATGGAGACCTCGGGTTCGGCCTCTTCCACGTGGCCCTCGACCCGGACCTGTCGTCCGAGCTCCGGCCAGTGGAAGACCAGCGCCGCTCGTGGGTTCTCGAGCAACTCCTTCCCCTTGCGCGACGTTCGGTTCGTGAAGAAGAAGAGCCCGCCCTCGTCGAGCCCCCGCAGCAACACCACACGGGCGGAAGGGCGGCCAGCCGCGCTCGCTGTCGCCAGTGTCATCGCTTCAGAAAGCGGTGCGCCCTCGGCTTCGTGCAGCCATTCGCGGAGCGCCGCGATCGGATCTGGGTCGAGATCCTGGAGGTCCACCTGCGTCAGAGGATGCACGCTCGCCGTACGCCGCGCCGCGTAGGCTCCGAACATGGCGACGACGAGGGTCATCGAGCTCCGGACGGAGATTCCGGGTCCGCGCGCTCGGGAGTTCCTGGAACGCGAAGCACGCGCGGTTGCGAGACCTGTTGCCGTGCACACACCGGTTGTGGCCGCGGAAGCGCACGGATCGACGATCACGGACGTCGACGGCAACACGTTCATCGATTTCGTCGGTGGCGTTGGGGTGATGAACGTCGGCCATGGTCATCCGAGAGTCGTTCAGGCGATCCACGAGCAGGTCGATCGCTTCCTCCACACCGACTTCACCGTCGTCGCGTACGAGTTGTATGTCGAGCTCGCGGAGCGTCTCGGCGCGCTCGTGCCGCTCTCCGGTGAGACGAGAAGCGCGTTTTTCAACGCGGGAGCGGAGGCGGTCGAGAACGCCGTCAAGCTCGCCCGTCTGTACACCGGCCGCCAGGCGGTCATCGCCTTCGACGGCGCCTTCCACGGCCGGACGCTGCTCGCCCTGACGATGACCTCCCGCACACACCCCTACAAGACTGGTCTTGGCCCCTTCGCTCCCGAGGTCTACCGCGCGCCCTACCCGAACGCCTATCGCGGTCCCGACACGGAGACCGCGCTCGCGACGCTCGAGCGCATGTTCTCGACCCACGTTCCGGCCGAGCACGTCGCGGCCGTAGTTTTCGAGCCGCAGCAGGGCGAAGGCGGCTTCATCCCGGCTCCGCCCGCCTTCGTCGAGGGGCTCCGTCGGATCTGCGACGAGCGCGGGATCGTCCTCATCGCGGACGAGGTGCAGACCGGCTTCGGGCGGACTGGGCGGATGTTCGCGATGGAGCACTTCGACGTCGAAGCAGACCTGATCACGGTGGCCAAGTCGATTGCCGGCGGTCTCCCGTTGTCCGGAGTGATCGGACGCGCGGCGATCATGGATCACGCTCATCAGGGCGCCATAGGCGGGACGTTCATCGGCAACCCTGTCGCACTGGCCGCGGCGGGCGCGGTTCTCGATGTCTTCGAGGAAGAGGAGCTTGTCGCACGGGCGTTGCTGCTCGGCGACGCTCTCCGCTCCCGGATGCTCGAGTGGCAGGAGCGCTGGCCGCAGATCGGCGACGTGCGCGGGCTCGGAGCGATGCTCGCTATCGAGCTCGTCGGGGATCCGGTGACGAGGATCCCCGCGCCGCACCTCGTATCCGAGGTGATCGAGGCGGCATTGCAGCGGGGGCTGCTTCTCTTGAAGGCCGGCGTGGATGGGAATTGCATACGCGTGCTCTGCCCGCTCACGATTTCCGACGCCGAGCTGGGCGAGGGGCTTGGTGTCTGGGATGAGGCGCTGACGGCGGTTCTGGGCTAGCACCTGGTATCCGAACTCGGCGAGACTTCCGTCATGACGACATGTAGCGCGTGCGGTGCGACGCTTCCGGAGGAAGCACGTTTCTGTCCGGGTTGCGGCGCGGCTGTTGAGGGTACGGCGCTGGCCACGGAGGAGCGCAAGATCGCGACCGTCGTCTTCGCCGATCTCGTCGGGTCCACCGCGCTGGCCGACAGCCAGGACCCGGAGCGCGTACGCGTGAGGCTCGACCGCTTCTACGACACGATGGCAGAGGAGATCCAACGCACCGGCGGGACAGTCGAGAAGTTCGCGGGCTCGGTGATGGCGGCATACGGTGCCCCGATCGCGCTCGAAGAC
>JACDCN010000138.1 GCA_013817555.1 Actinomycetota bacterium | reverse complement strand
CGCCTTCACGACCTCCGCGAGCGCCCAGAACGCCACGCCGTCGCCATACGCGAGGCAGCGCCCCTGGCGCCAGGTGATGAGCTCGGGATCGGCGTCGACGATCTGCGAGAGCTCGTACACGAGCCGGCTCTTGCCCATCCCCGGCACCGCGACGAGGGTGACGAGCTGTGGGACTCGCTCGTGGCGTGCGCGCTCGAACGCATCGCGTAGGACGGAGAGCTCGCGCTCGCGGCCGACGAGCTCGGCGCGAGCGTAATGAGTGACGTCGACGCCGAACCGAGATTTCGCTCCGGTCGCCTCCCACACCGGAATCAGCTCGGCCTTGCCCTTCGCGTCGACCGACGGCGCCTCCCCGTACTCGATCATCTGGCGCGTCGAGCGGTACGTCGTCTCGTCGACGAGCACGCCGTTCACCGAGGCGGCGCTCTGAAGACGCGCACCGGTATTGACGACGTCGCCAGAGGCCATGCCTTCGCCCTCGGCAGGGCTCGCTCCGAGGGTGATCAGCGCCTCTCCGGTCGTGATGCCCACACGCAGCTCGAGCCCCTCCTCGACCGCGAAGTCGCGGATGGCGAGCGCGGCGCGAACCGCGCGCTCGGGATCGTCCTCGTGGGCGACGGGAGCGCCGAAGAGCGCCATTACCGCGTCGCCGATGAACTTCTCGACCGTGCCCCCGTGCCGTTCGAGCTCGGAGCGCAGGCGCGCGTGGTACGGGCCGAGGACAGCACGGACGTCTTCGGGATCGAGCCGCTCGGCCTTTGCCGTGAAGCCGACGAGGTCGCAGAAAAGCACGGTGACGACCTTGCGCTCCTCGCGTGTGGGCGCGGCCGGCGACGCGGTGAGCGGTGTTCCACAGAAGCCGCAGAACTCGAAGCCGTCTGGGTTCTCCTTGCCGCACGAGGGGCAGGTCGCCACGAACCGAGTCTAGTAGGGCTCCATTCGGACTATGCCTGCTTGTACGCGCTCACACCGAGCTCACGGACGCACTGAGATCCAATCGAACTGGAAAGAACATTCCGGCACGAAGAGTTGCGGGATTCCGCATGACCGCTCACCTAACGGCACCACAAGCACTCGTCGGCACGGGTAGCCCCAGACTCTTAATCCCAAGGTCGAAGGTTCGAATCCTTCACGGCCCATCCTCATTTGCAGGACTTTTGGTGGTTCTCCCCAAACCCGCATTGGTTCCGCGCGTACGCGGGTAGTACCGGTCGGGCGAGCTCATGCTTGGAGGACGCCTCGTTGACCGGGATGCTCGTGGGTGAGGACGCCGCACCGCGCCCCTGCGAGTTCGCGTGTATGACGCGCCGCGGACCGAACAGGCGCCGCACCTAGTTCGATCCCAGCGTGCCCATTCCGGCCCGCTTGACCAAGTGGAAACTGCATGGTTAAGCCAGCCGCGCACGTCGCAGGCGTCGGGCTGGCACACTCTCTGCACACCCGGGCACGCCCGCTCGAAAACTTCCGTCAGTCCGTGCCAGGTCGGCGAAGGCGTACCGCCAGCTGACCACGAGTTCGACGCATCGGCGGAATTTCTCATCCGAGACGGGGCTGTTTGTTACCCGAAGACGGTCCTCATGGTCCGGTTTCTGCCTCTTATGGCCCCCACGGGAAAAGGCCGGCATCGAGCCCCAGGCGTGACACCTCCGGACCGGTCGGTCCGGTCACGCTCCTGCGTGAATGCGCGACTCATCGGTCCGCTTCGAATCTCGTATGGGCCTTTTAGCGCGCCTTCCTGCGCAGATTTGGCATAGAAGTGTGGGAGATGGTCTGGTGGCTCGACGCTCAAGGATGAAGCAGGTCGTCCAGATGCTGTGATCGTCTACGCCGTCGTCGACGACGCCCTCTCGCGCGAATTCCCGCTCGGTGATCGCTCGAGGTGTTCGTCGTTCGCGAGGATGCCGAGCGGTTCGAGGAGGTGCGCGGGGATGATCCTGAACTCGCTTCGCGCCTGCGGATCGAGGAGCGGGAGCTTGAGGCGGGCGGGCTGAACTAATAGACGTAGGTTCAGCTGGTTCTTCGGTAGGCGGCCGCGGGGCGGTTTCGCCTCCAGATACGAGTGGGTCGCCGACGATTCGCTATCTGCGATCTTCTCCCCGAGGTCGCCACCTCCGGAGTCCGTTTTAGGTGAAGGCCCGTCCCCTGGGATCGTCGTCGTCGAGCCAAAGCGGGCGACAGTGTCCGTAGCCACAAGCGAAGCCGACGATCACGCTGCCGCTGCCTCCAGAGCCTCCTCGCGAAGCTGGCGTTGAAATGCCACCATCGCGTTGTTCGCGTGGAGCACCGTGCGTGCGAATTGCGGATGACGGCCCTCGTCGACCACAAGAGAACCCGTCCTATGTCCACGAGGCAGCCAAGCGAGGCGTGTTCGCCTACATCATCGACACCGGCCCCGATGAGCTGGAGAGCGCGATCGACATCACGCTGCAACGGTTCGCCGAGTACCACAGCCTGCGGGGCGCATTCGGGCGGCGAGCCGCGATCGAGCAGGCCAAGGGCATCCTAATGGCCCGCCATGCGATCGACGCCGACAGTGCGTTCGGAATGCTGCTCGACCACTCCCAACACAACGGCCCCAAGCTCGCGGACGTTGCCGCCGCGATCGTCGACAGCAACCTATTACTGCCACCGACTACATAGCCGGCGGAAGCTGGCGCCCCGAGAACTCCCGCCGGAAAGGGACAGTCGCTCCTAAGAGCCATCGGTCTCCAGGCGCACGCAGCGCAACATGCGCGGATTCGATGAAGTTAGACCAACTCGGGTCCTCTTTGCGAGCAGGGGCCAATTCGCACTCGCCTACTTCGACGACACCTACCTAACCCTTATAGACGCATGGCAGTCACCCTGAAGGGCTGGTCGATCCCTCAATAGAGGGAGCAAACCTCCGCAGACCCTCGCCCGAGGGATACCCCTTTGGGGGACGCTCGCTTACCGTCTGTGGAGTGGCCAGCATTCGTAGTGACGACGCACAGGCAGTCGCGGGCTTTCTCAACACGCGGCTGGGCGGCGGCGAACTAGCATGAAGATGCTCATCGGCACGCTCATCGCGGCGGGAGCTCTTCTCGTCGCAGGCACGGCTGCGGGTGGAGGGACATCCTCGACCGAAGCGATCGCGTCGCAACTCGCGGGTCGCACAGTCGTAATCGAGTGTGACAAGGCACTGGACTGGTGGGGTCGCGTTCAAGGCCTCGATACTACTTCTGGAAGGTGGATCCCTGGCTCGACCATCGAGCTCGATCCGAGACTCTGCAAAGTCTTCGCGCAGGGAAGTGACGCCGAGATGAATGGCTGGACAGCACTAGCCATGCTTACGCTCACCCACGAGGTAGCTCATGTCCGCGGAGAGGGAAACGAGGTCAAGGCGGAGTGCTACGGCCTTCGACACCTCGTCCGTTTCGCTCGGGCGTTCGGCTTCTCAGCAAAGGAGGCAGCTTGGATGCGGAAGAGGGCGGCACGCGACATCGACGGTAAGATCCTCATGCCAGGCTGTCCGAGCTTGTAGCACGAAGAAGTTCATCAGCCTGCTGGTTGCGAAGGCCGCGATGCGCGAGCCGCCGAGCGCCATCGGCTCGTCCCTGATCGGAAGGTTGTTCGGGCTGCACTCGAGGCCGTTTCGTCCCGTGGAACGTACGCCGCCCTCGAGCCCCTCGATCTGGTGCCCGCCGGGCTGCTCGGGTGCTGGCTTCTCGGCTTCGCGGCCAGGGAGAGGCCGTTCATTCCGATGTTCCGCTCCGGGAACATTCTCTGACTCCGCTCAGCATCGCCTCGTTCCGGGTCGTTGACGACGCCGTCGTAGCGCTGCTCGGTGCCCTCAGCAGGGGGGCGGTCGTCCAGCCACGCCAGGGGACAAGACTCGCGCCCGAATCCGAGCATGAGATGGATGGGTGTCCGGTTCGATCCTTCCGTCCAGGCTGCGGTCAATCGTCGACCAGGACGTCGTCGTCGCAACCCATATCCGGCCACGTGCGTCGAAGGATGGTGGTGTAGGCAGGAGGCGCGGCCACGAGAGTCGGGCGAAACCCGCCCGAGTCCGACCAGCCGGTGCCTAGCCGACGTTCACCGTGAGTGTTCCTCGCGCAACTTCGGCGTCTCGGATTCGATGAAGTTAGACCAACTTGCGTCCTACGCCACGCGCCAGCGGACTCATCACTCGAATGAGGGCTGAGGGTGGGAGACCGCCGCGCCGATATCGGCTTCTGCGGCGCCTCAATGATCGGTGGCCGCGTACGACTCGGGGCCAGTAGCGATTGGCACCGTGGAGGTCCGTCCTCAGCAGAGTAGGCCGGAGCAAGCTGGCCGACGCAACGCCCTGGTCGGCGATGAAGCTCACGCTGAGGAAAGGACTGAGATGACAACTTCCATGTTCAGGCGCCAGTCGGATGCCAAAACCTCCCGTGCCCGCGCCGCAGGAGGCAGTGCCGTACTCGCACTGCTCATACCGACGACGCTGGTGGTGAGCATGCTCTTGAAAGTCAGAAGCGTCGAAGTCCTCGACGCGTCGAGTCCTTCACGGCCCACTGCAGACGACCGTCAGCCGGAGGTGTATCCGCGCGATCCGACGATTCCCGCGAGGAACCCCAACACGGCACCCCCGGCGAGGACGAGGATCGCTGCGATGCGCGTGGGGTAGAAGAGCCCGTACTGCTGGAGCAACAGCCCCGTTCCAATGGCGAGGACGACGCCGAGTAACATCGCCAAGAGCGACGCGAGCCCGGGGCGACCACCGCGTAGCGCAAACGAGAGGACGCCGAGGCCGCCGACGATGACCATGGCGATGCCGATCGCTCCCCCGGCCGTCTCGAGCGGGTTGCCTTGGACGTCGACGAGCGCCGCGGCTTCGCACGAGAAGCCCTGGCCGGTGCTCGTGCCGACGATCTTGTACAGCCCGATGCCGTACGTCGAGTACTCGTCGACCGGGACGACACCCGTGGACGAGTTGACGGTCGTCGGCTGCTCGCGCACCGCATAGCGGATCCCGGCGAACTCGATCTCGAGCTTCAAGCGTTCGATCGGGCGATCCGCGGTCATGGTAACCGGTACCGCGCCCGACTTGGGAACGCTGATCGCGTCGCTCCTCGCGAACGTATCCCGCGCGACCACGTCCTGGCCGGCGATGGTCGCCTCGCAGGGTCCCTCAATCGTCGCCGAAGCCTCGGGAGCTACGGCGAGCCCGAGAACCATGACGAACGCTATGGCGAGCCGGCGATGCATCGAGCCTCCTCGGGCGGCGAGTCTACTGCCGGTATCGGTCGGCCCCAAGCCTTGAACCGACCCCTTGTAGGGTTGCCGGGTGCTGCCGATCGAGCGTCCGGGGAAGATCGTGTGCGTCGGCCTCAACTACAGCGACCATGCGGAGGAGCAGGGAGTGGAGCTCCCATCCGCGCCGCTGCTCTTCGCCAAATGGCCGAACGCGCTCATCGGGCCGGGTGAGGCAATCGTCATCCCGCCGTTCGTCACCAAGTGCGACTACGAAGCCGAGCTGGGCGTCGTCATCGGCGCGCGGGTCAAGAACGTGTCACGGGAGAACGCGTTCGAGGCCGTCCGCGGATACGTCTGCGCCAACGACGTGAGCGCCCGCGACCTGCAGTTCTCGGATGGACAGTGGACGCGCGGGAAGTCGCCCGACACGTTCTGCCCGGTCGGGCCGCTCACACCCGCCGCCGAGGTACCTGACCCGCACGACCTGCGCATCCAGGCGATCGTGAGTGGCGAGGTGCTTCAGGACTCGTCGACCGCGAACCTCATCTTCGGGATCGACGAGATCATCAGCTACGCCTCCCAGACCATGACGCTCGAGCCGGGCGACCTCATTCTCACCGGCACCCCTGCCGGAGTGGGAGTTTTCCGCGATCCGCAGCGGCTGCTCGAGCCGGGCGACGAGGTGACGATCTCGATCGAAGGGGTCGGCACGCTGACCAACCCGGTCGTCGCGGGTTGACGGTGAACACCGTCTCGCGGACCGTCCTGCGCGAGCAGATCAAGG
>JACDCN010000137.1 GCA_013817555.1 Actinomycetota bacterium | reverse complement strand
CGGCGGCGACGTAGATCTCCGGATCTGCGCGGTGCGCGACCTTCTGATGCGCGTGGAAGATGGTCTCCTTGGCTCCCGGATGCGCAGGCGCGCACAATCGCGCCGTCATGCGTTCGGCGAAGAGCTCGTCGCCACCCTCGCTCGGACGGGGAGGAAAATGCCGCCAGCACCCTCGGACGACGCCGTAGCGGTCAGGAACGAGGGCGAGCACATCCTTCAGCGACCCCTTGCGGGGCCACCAGAACTCGTCCGCGTCCGAGTTGATCACCCAGTCCGCGCCGAAGTCGGTTGCCGCGAGGCGTGCCATCCGCGTCACCCACTCGTCTTGGCGCATGTCGTCGCCTGCTTCGTGGATGAGATGCAGGTAACCCGCTCGCTCGTACCGCTCGAGAATCTCGGTCGTTCCGTCCTCGGAGCGATTGTCAGTCGCCACCACGAAGTCGACACCGGCGTGGAGATGAAACGCGACCTGCGCGTCGACGACGTCTGCCTCGTCGCGCGCGAGCAAAGTCATGACGACCTTCATGGCCGCAGACTAGGGGACGGCGATAGCGTTCTAGAGTTCCCCGATGGCCGACGAGACCACAGTGTTGCTGAACGAGAACCGGCGTCTGCGCCGTGAGACTCGGCTCCTTCGACAGCGGATCGAGGCGTTCGAGGGAAGTCGCTGGTGGCGGTTGCACCCGAGGTTTCTGGTGCAGCGACGCCCCCTCACTCACGCCGCAGATGCCGAAGTCACACCCTTCGAACCGAGTTCCTTCGCCGCAATTCGCGAGAGCTCCATCCGAAGCGCGTCGATCGTTGCACCTGCTGTACATGAGATCGTCTCAGCGAGCTCGGTCGTAGACGTCGGAGGCGGCGAGGGCTGGTGGGGGGCCGAGTTCGCGCGCCTCGGAGCGCGGACCGTCTCGATCGACGAGGGAGCGGCGACCGAGCTCGCTCCCGGCGTCGAGCATGTGTCACACGATCTGCGGCGCGGACTCCCCGAGGGCATCGGCCGCTTCGATCTCGCGTTGTGCCTCGAGGTTGCCGAGCACCTCGAGCCGAGGGCGGGAGAACGACTCGTCGCCGCGCTCCGCTCACTTTCGTCCGTGGTCCTTTTCAGCGCCGCGATCCCGGGCCAGGGGGGTCAGGGGCATCTCAACGAGCAGTGGCCCGGGTACTGGGTCGACCGCTTCGAGCAGTGCGGCTTCAGCTGCTCGGCGGCACTTCGCTGGCGCTTCTGGTCGGATGACCGGGTGGCGTCTTGGTACCGGCAGAATCTGCTGTTCTGCACCGCTGACGTGAGGCGCTTCCCGGCGCTCTTCGAGACTCCGCTCGCCGATCCGTTGCCCGTCGTCCACCCGGTCACGTTTGCACGGGCCATCAATACGTCGTAGACGTTCGCTCGCCTCAACCTCGGTCTCTCTCGGATCGAACTCGAATGCTCGCGACGATGGCGTCGACCACCCGCTCTGCCGCGCGACCATCGACCGCGCCGACGACATCGAGCACCGCAAGACGCCGCTCCTCGGCGAGCTCGGCGGGGTTTGCCAGCGCGCGCTCGATCCCCGCGACGACCTCCTCGAAGCTCTCGGCGGTGCAGAAGGCGCCGGACGCAGCCAGCTCCCGGTAATGCTCGCCGATGACGTTCTTCGCCGCCCAGGACTCGCCGGCCGGGGCGCCCTCGTCGTAGAGCACGCAGACGGACGGCCGGTCGTTGACGAGCGCGTCGAGCAGGATCGTGCCGGCATTGCAGACGACGACGTCGCCGTGCTGGAGGAGCGTCGCGAGCTCCTCGAGATCGGTGTAGCTCGGCTCCTGCACAAAGACTCCTTCGCGGCCGGTAGCGGCGCCGAACCGCCCGCGCCACTCCCGGTCGCGCGGATGCGGGCGGAACAGGAGCTGGAAGCGGTCTCGCGGGGCTTCTTCCCACCAACCGAGTACGCGCTCGACGAATCGGCCCTCATACGGCGCATTCGTGGGCGTGTTCCCCATGACCAGCACGAGCGGACGGCTCGGGTCGAGGCCATACCGGCGCACGAGCGCCTCGTACTCGCTCCGCGGACGGCGGCGCTGGAAAAGGTCGGTCTGCGGCCAGCCGGTCACTCGGACGCGCTCGGGGCATATGTCGTGATATCGCCGCAAGTCGTCCTCCATGACTTCGTTCTGGACGATGTAGAGATCGCAGTAGGGCGAGATGACCCCTTTTCCGACCGTGTGATCCCAGCTCGCCACATGTGCGATCACGGGCAGCTGCAGACGCCGAGCGGCTATGAGGAACGGGACGGTATTTCTGGGCTGGACGTTGCTGACGACAAGCGCGGAGCACTCATGCCGCATCGTCTCGAGGAGCGCGCGAGGCACGGGGCGACGCGCACCGAAGTGCCATCGCGTCATCGCTCGCTCGAGAAAGCCCCAGCGCGGCAGCGGGCCCTCCCGGTCGGAGTCGAGCATCCAGTTGGGATGGCCGGGTTGCATTCGTTCCAGGTGGAAGCCGTGCCGGTGGTTGAGCCGGATCGCGAGCGGGTGGTAACCGACCAGCCGGTCGAGCCAGGCATCGAGCCGACTCGAGACGCGCGACGGGCGCGTGGCCGGCGGCGCCGTGAGGTCGTCGCCGAGGAGCAGGGGAACGTCCCCGAGTCGCGCGCTCCACTCTGACGCCTCCTCGCGAGATACGACGAAGACCGCGGTGAGCCTGTCGCCGAGCCGGTCGCGGAGCCCGTCCACGATCCCGGCGTCGAAGAACATGCGGATCGAGAGCTGGTCGGGAAGGACGAGCCAGACCCGCTTCATGAGCGGGGTGCGCGAACACCGAGCAGCGCGGCGATGCGCCCGGCGAGCGACGCGCCGTCGAGCTCGTGGAAGCGAAGGGCTTCCTCGGGCGTCCCGCAGGCGGGCCAACCCTCGACCCCGTAGACCGTGACCTCATGCCCGACGAGCGTGCGCCGGACCGCGTCTCCGAGCGCGCCGACGGGAGAATGATCGTCGAGAACGAGGACGTGCGGGTACGGGGCGATCTCCACCGCCAGCCAGTCCGGGTCGACGCGGTTGAGCCAGGGCATGTTCACGACCCGTAGGCCGATTCCGTCGTGAGAGAGGCGCTCGGCGGTGACGAGGGCCTCGTGCAGCAGCACCGGGCCGTAAGCGAGGAGCACCGCGTCCTCTCCCTCGCGCAGCACGACGCCCCAGCCGATCGCCGGCTCGTATCCCGCCGGAAGCTCGATGCGACGCGGAGAGGGGCCGATCGCGAGGCGGATGGCGACGTCGCCCTCCGCCTCCTCGACCGCCCAGCGCAGGAGAGCACCGGTCTCCTCCGAGTTCCCCGGCTGCACGATCGTCATGTTCGGCAGGGCGCCGAGGAGCGAGACGTCGCGAATGCTCTGGTGTGACTTCCCGGGCCCGGCCGGGATCAAGCCGGCGTAGTGGAGGGCGTACACGACCTTCGACCCCTCGCTCGCCTGGTTGTAGATCTGCTCGTTCGCGCGCGAGGCGAGGAAGGAGGCAAACGAGTTGACGACCGGCAGGAAGCCGTGGCGAGCGAGACCGGCAGCCGTCGAGACCATGTCCTGCTCGGCGATCCCGCACTCGACGAACCGATCCGGAAAGGCGAGCTCGAAGGCACGGATGCGGCAGTCAGAAGCGAGATCGGCGTCCAGCACCACTAGGCGGTCGTTTGCCTGCGCGAGCTCGATGAGCGCGTCTCCGTAAGCCTCGACGACGTACTCGTGGGTCACCTTCTGAAGCGGAGCGCCCGCGCCGCTCTCGGGCTCAGCCTCGAGCGAGTAGGCGGCTTCGTCCTGCCGGCCAGCCACGGTCAAGGGCTCGAGCGCGCCGAGGCCGAGCTCTTGGAGTTGCACCCCGATCCTCGCGACGAGCTCGTCCCGGGCGCGTTCGAAGTCGTCGTCGCCGGGCGCCCCCGCGTGCCAGCGGTAGTACCCCCCGCCCTCGGCGAGCGCGGCCGAGTGCTCCATGAAGGAGACGCCCTTGCCCTTCACCGTGCGCGCGATCAGGGCATTCGGGCGCTCCTCCACCTCTCGGAACGCGGCGAAGGCCTCGCGCAGAGCCTCGTGGTCGTGGCCGTCGCAGGAACGGACGTCCCAGCCGAAGGCACGCAGCTTCTCCTCGAGATCGCCGAGAGCCACGATCTCCTCGGTGAGCTTGTCCGACTGGAGCTCGTTGCGATCGATGACGACCCACAACGTCCCCAGGCGCTCGTGAGCTGCAGCCTGGAGCGCCTCCCAGTTCTGGCCCTCTTGGAGCTCGCCGTCCCCGGTCATCACGACGACCCGCCCGCCGAGCCCGAGGCTCCACTTCGCCCAGGCGATCCCGCGCCCCTTGGAGATGCCCATCCCGAGCGAGCCGGAGGTCGCCTCGATCCCGGGGGTACCGACATCGGGATGCCCGTCGAGGCCACCGAGCCTGCGCAGGCGGAGCAGCTGCTCCTGCGGAATCACGCCGAGCCCGTACAGGACCGCGTACAGACCGGGGACGTCGTGTCCCTTCGACGAGAAGAAGACGTCCCGTTCGGGGTGCTCGAAGCCAAGCTCGGCGACGTTCAGCTCGTGGTAGAGCAGGTGGACGAAGATGTCCAGCGCGCTGAAGCTCGAGCCGAGATGCCCCGAGCCGGCGCGCTTGATCGCAACGAGAGTGTTGAGGCGGCACATGTCCGCGAGGAGCGTCAGCCGGGCGTCGGGATCGATATCCGCTGCGTCGCGAACGCGGTCGAGCTCCGACTTGGGAACGAGGGCGAGGTCAGACATGTCCAGGACGAGAGTATTCGCTTGCACCGGCTTTTCTCCCCAGAAGGCCGACGGCGGCGAGGAGGATGAAGGCGGGCGTCACGGGTACCGAGTACTCGGCGACTGCATACACGGCGAGGGAGGTCGCGAGGAGAATCAACAGCGCACTGCCTGCGAGGGTCAGTGGGACTGCAAACCCCCGAGGACGGCGCACGAACGCCGCTAGCAACCCGACGAGCAGCCAGAGCGCGGGCCGCGGGTACCAGCGCGAGGCGCTATTCAGCCGATCGATGGCCCCAGGACGAGTGGAGCGGTCGGGGAAGCCCTCGTAGAGATCGTCGACGCGGCGATCGATCTCGGCCGCGCGCGCCGCGTCAGCAGGCTTCGTGAAGACGATCTGGTGCTCGGTCGGCGACGTCCAGACCTCGCGGATTCGGCCGTCGCGAGTCGAGATGTGGCCAGACTGGCGCGCCGCCGGGATCGGCTGGCCCTCGCTCGGCACAGGAAGCTGGCGATCCGCAACGGGTGCTCGCGTGCTTCCGCTCGCCTCGGCATCCGGCGCGTTGGCGTAGAGCGGCCAGACGAGCAAGCGCCGTACATCTTCCGCGACTCCGCGTGTGTACGCCCACGGGTGAGCGAGAACAGCTTCCCGCCCGACCCGCGCGAGGTGCCGGTAGTCGTCGTCCCAGCCCCACACCCGGTCGGAAAGGCCGGTCAGGTCCTCGTGCATCCGTGCGCTGCCCGAGGAGAAGAACTCCTCGAGATCGATTTCGTATGAGCGGTACGGCTCGTAAGGCAGGAGATTTCGAGCAACCGCACGCTCGAGCTCGCGCGTGGCGGAGCCGTTCTCCGGCCGCACGATGCGGTCGGAGACGAAGACACGGAACAACGGAAGCGTCGCTCCGCCCCCGCGCGCAAGCGTGAAGTCGTCCGCGCGAAGTGCGTTGTGCACTGCCCAGCCGAGCAGCGGAAGGATCGCGGCAAGCACAAAGGCCGCCGAGCCCTGCAGCCGCAGGCGCAACGTCTTCCCCGCGACCAGTGGAACGAGCACGAGGAGGAGCAGCACCTGGGCGACCGGGCGGACGAAAACCAGAGCCGACACACCTGCGCCGACCGCCACTGCGCGGGTTGCGCTGGGACTCTCGACCGCACGTGCGGAGAGCAATGCCACCAGCGCAAAGGCCGCTGCAAACAACGCGTCGCTCGAGAGCTGATGGAAGAGCGAGACGTATCCCGGATAGAGGAGAAGCGCCACCGCAGTTGCGATCGCAGCCG
>JACDCN010000136.1:3324-6029 GCA_013817555.1 Actinomycetota bacterium | reverse complement strand
GCTTCTACGAGTACACGTAGCGACCCTGCCGAGAGCCGACGCGTTCCCTGTGGACGAACCTGCACCCTTTTGTTGCAGTTCGAGATGTCCGGGCAGGACATGGCCAGGGTCAGACCCTGGTTGCAAACGCCACATGGCAATCGCATAAATAGCGCTGAGACGAGCCGTATAGTCAGTCGCGATGGACTTCGAGCTCACCGCCGACCAGCGAGAGATCCAGGGCCTCGCTCGGGAGTTGGCCGAGGCCGAGATCGTTCCGAACGCCGCGGCTTGGGATCGCGACCACCGCTTTCCGGACGAGCTCTATCCGAAGCTCGCCGAGCTCGGACTGATGGGTGTCTGCATACCGGAGGAGTACGGCGGCGCAGGCGCGGACTTCCTCTCGTACATCCTCGTCCTCGAGGAGCTTTCCCGGGCGGATGCCGGAGTGGGGGTGACGGTCGCGGTTCACACCAGCGCGACGACGCTCCCCATTCTCACCTTCGGGACCGAGGAGCAGCGGTCGCGCTTCGTCCCGCCGTTGGCTCGCGGCGAGCAGCTCGGCGCGTTCGCGCTCACCGAATCTAGTTCCGGGTCCGACGCAGCCTCGTTGCGATCGACCGCTGAATCCCGCGACAACGGCTGGACGCTCACCGGCTCGAAGCAGTGGATCACGAACGGATCGCGCGCAGGCACGTTCATCCTCTTCGCACGAACCGATCCCGAGACCGCTGGGGCGCGAGGCATCTCGTGTTTCGTCCTCGACGCATCGCACGTCGTCGTGACGCGCGAAGAGGAGAAGCTCGGGTTGAATTCCTCGACGACGTCCGATCTCTTGCTCGAGCGCGTGGACGTCGACCGAGACCGCCTCCTTCACGAGGAGGGCCGCGGCTTCCAAGTCGCGATGGCGACCCTCGACGGCGGACGAATCGGGATCGCTGCGCAGGCACTCGGTATCGCCCAGGCGGCATACGACGTCGCGCGCACTTATGCGCAGGAGCGCGAGCAGTTCGGCCGGCCAATCGCGGACTTCCAGGCGATCCAATGGAAGCTCGCGGATATGGCGACCGAGATCGACGCAGCCCGTCTGCTGACGTATCGCGCGGCCTGGCTCAAGCAGCGAGGTCGCCCGCATACGGAGGAGGGCGCGAAGGCAAAGCTTTTCGCTTCGGAGATGGCGCGCCGCCAGACCGGGGAGGCGATCCAGATCCTCGGCGGCTACGGGTACACGAAGGAGTTTCCGGTCGAGCGTTACTACCGGGATGCGAAGATCACCGAGATCTACGAGGGGACGAGCGAGATCCAGCGGCTCGTTATCGCGCGCTCGATCCTCGGGATGCAGGTACGCGAAGAGCCGTCCATCAGCACTCAGGGCACCCACTCGTAGAGCGCATCGGGCTCGCGCTCATCGTTTGCGCTCCCGTCCGTGAGCTCGACGACTTGCAGGCCGTGCTTCTCGTAGAAACGGCGGGCGCCGTCGTTCTTCTGGAAGACCCACAAGCGGAATCCGGACGGGCGGCGTGTCTTCGCACGATCGATCAGCTCCGTCCCGAGACCGCGGCCCTGGAACTCCGGTGCGATATAGATGTGCTGCAGGTAGTCCGCCTCGTCGCGCGACCCGAGAGCGGCGAAGCCGACTGGTCGCCCGTCAACCTCTGCGACCCAGACTTCCTGGTTCGGTAGAACCGCATCGCGGAGAAAACGACGATCCTCGTCCGGTGTGTGCAGCTTCGGGAGCGACGGCATCGCACCGTGCATTGCCGTCCGGAGAATCACGGCGAGCTCGTCGGCGTCTTCCGGTCGCGCCCGTCTGAGCATCGCCGTACTCTAGGCCGCGTGCCTCGAGGGAGAGACGAGCCCGTTCGGCTGACGAAGATCTACACGCGCGGTGGCGACGCGGGCGAGACCTCGCTCGGCGACGGCACGCGCACCTCCAAGCTCGATCTGCGCATCGCAGCTTACGGAGGCGTGGACGAGCTGAACTCCGCGCTCGGGCTCGTACTCGCCGCCAACAGCCCCGATGACATCCGCACTGTGCTCACCCGGGTGCAGAACGAGCTCTTCGACCTCGGCGCGGATCTCTCGGTTCCGCTGGAGAACGAGGGACGCCTGCGAGTCACTCAGGAACAGGTCGACGTCCTCGAGCGTGAGTGCGATCACTTCAACGCGGACCTCCCGGAGCTCACGAGCTTCGTGCTGCCAGGCGGCGGCGAAGTTGCGGCCCGCATGCACATCGCGCGCGCCGTCTGCCGCCGAGCCGAGCGTGAGGCGCTCACGGCTTCCGGCGAGCACGCCGTCAGCCCGATTGTCCTCGTCTATCTCAACCGCCTCTCCGACCTTCTCTTCATCCTCGCGAGGGCCGCGAACGCGGCGGACGGCCGAGAGGAGCCGCTCTGGAGGCCTGGGAGCTCGGCGTAACGTTCGCCGGCTCGTTCGTCGCCGGCTACTTCGGATCGATGCTGGGCCTCGTGCTGGGAACGCTCCGCCTGCCGCTCATCGTCCTCGTTACCGGGAGCCCGCTCGCAGCCGCGGGGACGAACATCGCAATCTCGGCAGCGTCCGCGGGCGCCGGGGGGTGGAAGCACGCCCGCGAGGGCCGCGTGGACTGGCGCGTCGTCCGCTGGACGGCGCCGCATTCAATTGCGGGAGCCGTCCTGGGCGCCCTTCTGGCAAACGATGTTCCGGAAGCGCTCCTGTACGGGCTGATAGCCGGAGTGCTGGTGTGG
>JACDCN010000136.1:0-3314 GCA_013817555.1 Actinomycetota bacterium | reverse complement strand
AGCGGCATCGACCTTGCTTTCCGTCCCATCGCCCCGCTCGCACGCGATCGTCTGCGGGTCGTGCGAGGCAGCGGGCTGGCTTTCGCGATCGGAGTTCTCGGGGGCGCTGCGGGCGTCATTCTCGGAACGCTTCGCATGCCGGCCCTCGTCCGATCCGTCGGCCTCGACGTGCGCCGGGCCGCAGGGACGAACCTCGTCGTCGGATTCCTCCTCGGAGTCGCCGGCTTTGCTACTTACGCTGCGGGCGTGGGCGTGGAATGGAGCGTGCTGGCGGCCGGGCTCGCGGGGGCGATTCCCGGCGGGTGGCTGGGGGCTCGCGCCACCGGACGACTGCCGGAGAGTGTGCTGCGCCTGGCGCTCGGCGCGGTTCTCGTTCTCGTGGGCGCGGCGTTCGCCGTGCAGGCCGTCTTGTAGATGCCCTACGCCACAGCGGGCCAGCGGCCGCGTAGCCACTCGACGAGATCCGTAGCGGATCGTGGAGTAGCGACGTAGAAACCCTGTGCGTAGTCGCAACCCCAGGCGCCGAGCACGTTCCAGGCCTCCCGAGTCTCGACTCCCTCGGCCACGACAGTGAGACCGAGCGCATGCCCGATCTCGACCAGCCCACGAACGAGCGCGGCATCGGTCGCGCTGCGCCCGAGCCCGTGGACGAAGGCGGCGTCGATCTTCAGCTCGTCGAGGGGAAGCACTCGCAGGGCCGCGAACGACGCTGCGCGGCCACCGTCATCGAGGGAGAGACGCACGCCGAGGCTTGAGAGGCGGCTGACAACTTCCTCGTCCAGCTCGGAGCCCGCGCCCGGCCCTGCGGGAACGATCTCCAGCGTGAGAAGCCCGGGCGGGTACTTGAACGAGCCCAGGAGCCCAGCGAGGCCTTCGACGAACAGCGGGTCGTCGACCAGCTTGTACGGCACGTTCACCGATACGCCGAGGTCGTGACCGGCTTCGGCCCAGATCTGCGTCGAGCGAAGCGCGTCGGCGACGACGATGAACGTGAGCTCGCGAACGAGGGGTGTCCTCTCGACGTGAGGGACGAACTCGGCCGGCGGAAGCAGCGCCTGATCGGGAAGGAGACGGCGTACGAGCGCCTCCGCGGAATGCGGTTCCCCGGTCTGGAGATCCATGATCGGCTGGTAGACCACAACGAGCTCGTTCCGCGTCATGGCGCTCTCGACATCGCGGATCACACCGGCGTCGACGCCGCGCCGGAGCATCAGCTCATCGTCGGAGTTGTCCCGTTTGGTCGCATACATCTGCCCGTCCGCGCGCGACAAGAGCTCGTCCGCGGTGGCGCCGTCCGCCGGAAATACCGCCCAGCCGATGCTGCCGTCGATCTCCACCGTCGCGCCCTCGACGCGGAAAGGGCGTCGAAGCGCATGTCGAAGCCTGCCGACGAGCGCGGACGCCTCTTCGTCGCTGGTGGTGTTGAGCGAGAGGATGACGAACTCGTCTCCACCGACGCGCGCGACGGTGTCGCTCACACGCACGACCGCTTCGAAGCGCTTGGCCAAAGACCGAAGGACGTCGTCTCCTGCGCTGTGGCCACGGACGTCGTTCACGTCTTTGAAGCCGTCCAGGTCGACGACGATGAGCGTGAAACCTTGGCCCGAGCGCTGATAGCCGCGCAGAGCCTGCTCGATCCGATCTTCGAGCAGCACGCGGTTGGGAAGACTTGTCAATGGATCGCGGAGGGCATCGGAGCGCGCATTCCGCCGCTGTCTGTCCAGAGCGACTCCGCAGGCGCCTGCGAACATTCCCACTACCATCAGCGCTGCGACGACGCGCCCAGGCTCCTCACGCAGCGACACGGCCGCGGCTCCCGCGACGAAAACGAGCGCAGCCAGAGACAGGGCCCATGCAAGCGTACCCCGCAGATGCCGCCTGTCTCGGATCTTCACCTCGTCCTTGTCGTCATGGCCCCGAAGTGCAGGCCGCCGCAGTACTTGTCCGACCGTAGTGGTTCATGCTCTCTGCATCGCCCCCTAGTGGGGTGAGAGGGATCCCCGTTAAGAGTGAACGAGGAACATTGTAAGCCCGTTCGGGAAAAGGTTTGCGTGGCCGGGTGTCCTCCTGATGGGGGATGCGGCCGTACCGTTCACTTGCAGGAAGGAACGCGGGTGCACCACGGGAATCGAGAGCGGTGAACCTCGCCGCAGGACTCGTCGGGCTGCTCGCCGGGGTCGTTGTCGGGCCGCTGGCCGACCGACTGGCGACGAATGCGCCCGTCCACACTCCGCTGCTCCGCGCCGTTCCGTTCTCTCCGCGTCTTCCGCTCGTCACGGCCGGCACCGCGCTCCTCGCAGCGGCGTCCGGGCTTGCTTTCGGGTTCACGCTCGAGGCGGTGATCGCCGCGTTCTTCTGCTGGGTGCTGGTGGTGATCACCCGAACCGACCTGGAGCACCGGTTGATCCCGGACCGGATCGTGCTTCCGAGCGCTGTCGTCGTGGCGGTCACGCGAACTCTCGACGAACCGAGCGTTGCCTGGGTGTTCGGAGGACTTGGCGCCGGGCTCGCGCTGTTCCTGCTCGTCCTCGCGTATCCGAAGGGGATGGGAATGGGGGACGTCAAGCTCGCCTTGTTCATGGGGGCGGGACTGGGACTCTCCGTGGTCGTCGGTCTCTTTCTCGGCTTCATCGCCGGCGCAGTGCCTGCGATCGTGCTCCTCGTCCGCCATGGACGCGAGGCTCGCAAGCAGGCGATCCCGCTCGGGCCGTTCCTCGCACTCGGTGCGGCGATCGCTCTCTTCGCGGGAGACGCGATCCTTGACTGGTATCTCGCGTAAGGAAACCGTTCAGAAGGCGCCAGATCACTCAAGCAAGAGGTCGAGAAGGCTGACGTCCTCCCTATGGAGTCTGCGCCGACGCCTGCCCGCGTCTCGCCGCCCGTCGACGGAGGGCTGCTCGCCGCCGCAGCGAACCAGGCGGCCGCCGCCGCCGCCGAGATTTCCGAGCCACCGCAAGCGATAGAAACGGCCGTCGAAGTGCTCCACGCTTCGATCGCCGGCCTCCTGCCGTCCGTCTTTGTCTTCGAGCACGGCCGACTCTGGCTCGTAGCGCAGCGCGGATATGCATTCGTTCCGGACGGGTTGAGCGTGGAACGAGGCATCATGGGGCGTGCTGTTCGACTCGGCCGTCCACAGCTCGCGGCCGACGTTCGCGCCGACCCCGACTTCGTTCCGACGCTTCCGGGAATCCTGACCGAGCTCGCCATTCCTCTCCACGTCGGGCGGGTCGTTGTCGGCGTGCTCAACATCGAGTCGAAACGTGCCCTCCCGGACGGCGCGGAGCATCTCATCCGCCCGCTTGCGTCCGCTCTCG
>JACDCN010000135.1 GCA_013817555.1 Actinomycetota bacterium | reverse complement strand
CCGTAAGAGCTCGTCGCGGAGGTACTCCGACATCGACATTCCCGCCGCGGCGGCGCGAGCCCGGACTGCCGCGTGGACGTCGTCAGGCACATCTCGAATCTGTATTGCCTTGGACATCTCCATGCGGAGCATACAACCACTTCGCATGCAACGCATGCAAGATGCCTTCAAAAGACAGGCCTGATCGAGCGACGTCTGCGAAGGACGAGGCGAGCCTGGCCTCGTGACACGGCGCGACGTGCCGCCCGACTACACTCCGCGCCCGTGACGCCGTCCTACGACGAGCTTCGAGACCAGCTCGCCGAGCTGATCGCCATCCCGTCGGTGAGCGCCGACCCGGATCATGCGGGCGACGTGGTGGCTGCGGCGGTGTGGGTCGCGGACAAGATTCGCGCTGCCGGAGGCACCGCAAACGTCCTCCCCTGGAACGGTGGACGGCCCCTGGTCATCGGCGAGGTCGCGGCTTCCGCACGGCCTGAATCGTCGCCCACGGTCCTCTGCTACGCGCACTTCGACGTGCAGCCGCCCGATCCACTCGACCTCTGGGAATCGCCGCCGTTCGAGCTGACGGAGCGCGACGGCTGGCTCTTCGCGCGGGGAGTCGCGGACGACAAAGCTCAACTGCTCATGCTCGTCGAGGCTGCCCGCGTCCTCGCGGCCGCGGGCGAGCTCCCGGTGAACGTTCGCTTCGCGCTCGACTCCGAGGAAGAGGTTGGCGGCCAGTCGATAATCGAGTGGGTCGCGGCTGACAAGGGAAGCGCGGATGCAGCGATCGTGTTCGACGGAGGCTTGGAGGAGCTCGGAGTTCCGACGTTCAACACCGCGCTCCGCGGACTCTGCTACTTCCACGTCACCGTACGTACCGGCGAGCGCGATCTGCACTCCGGTCTTTTCGGCGGCGTTGCCTTGAACGCGACGCATGCGCTGATGCAATCTCTCTCTGCGGTCGTTGCTAAGGACGGGCGGGTGCCGGAGCCACTGCGGATCGGAACGGTTCCACCCACACCGGAAGAGATCGAAGGATGGCGAAAGCTCGCCGAAGGCGACGGTCTTCTGGCAGCAGTCGGGGCCCAACCCTCCGATGCGGGAGCTCTCGACGAGTATTACGTGCGTACGTGGGCGGAGCCCTCCGTGGATGTCCACGGGATCGCCGGCGGCTCGCCGGACCTCGTCAAGACGGTTCTTCCGGTCGAGGCGAGAGCGAACGTCTCGATCAGGATCGCTCCCGGCCAGAACGTCGCTGATGTGAGCGTCACCTTCGAACGTCTTCTTCGGGAGGCGGCGCCGGAAGGAGCGGATGTCACCGTGAAGCTCCAATCGTCAGCGGAGCCGGGGCTCGTTTCCCCCGACGCACCCGCCCTCGGCCTCGCGCGCGAGGCGTTCGAGCATGTTTTCGGCCGGCCGTCACTCCTCGTGCGGGTCGGCGGGTCGGTGCCGGTCGTCGCGAGCCTCTCCGCGCGAGGCATTCCGACCATCTCGACCGGCATCGCGAGCCACGACTCCAATGCGCACTCGCCGAACGAGAAGTTCCCTGCCGAGTACCTATTGCTCGGCGTCGAGGCGGTGCGTGAGACCTACAAGCGGCTTGGAGAACTTGCCTAGAGCTCCGTTCACGAGCAGGCTCGCGGAGGAGCTCGCAAGCGACGTGCTCGAGCGGTTCCTCCGCTACGTCAGGATCGACACGCAGGGCGCGTACCGCGTGCCGCAGCGACCGAGCACGGAGAAGCAGCTGGAGCTGTCGCGGCTGCTCCTCGGTGAGCTGCGGGAGCTCGGCCTCGAGGCCGAGCTCACGAGCGGCGCCGCGGTCTTCGCCGGCCTGCCCGGCTCGAACGGCGCCCCGGTCGTAGGGCTGATCGCCCATGTCGACACGACGCCCGACGTCAGCGGGGCGGGCGTCTCGCCGATCGTGCACGAGGCCTGGGGCGGCAAGCCGATCCAGCTTCCCGGTGACGCGCGGCAGGTGCTCGACCCCGCGCAGCTGCCGGAGCTCGCCGCGCGGGTGGGCCACGACATCGTGACCAGTGACGGCACCACCCTCCTCGGAGCCGACGACAAGGCCGGGATCGCGGAGATCATGGCTGCCGTCGCGTACCTCGTCCGGCATTCCGAGCGGACGCGTGCGCCGATCCGGGTGGCGTTCACCGTCGACGAAGAGGTCGGTCGGGGCGCGGAGGACTTCGACCTCGACGCCTTCGGCGCGGACGTCGCGTACACGCTCGACGGGTCGGCGCTCGGAGAGCTCGAGATCGAGACGTTTTCTGCGACCTCGGTCCGCGTCACGATTCGAGGACTTTCGGTACATCCCGGCACGGCGAAGGGCAAGCTCGTGAACGCCGTTAAGCTTGCCGCTGAGCTCGTCGGGTGGCTGCCCGCAGACCGGCTCTCGCCTGAGACGACCGAGGAGCGCGAAGGGTACGTCCACCCGCACCGGATCTCTGGGGGCGCAGAGGAGGCGATCGTCGACTTCATCGCGCGCGACCACGACGACGACCTGCTCGAACGGCACGTCCAGCTCTTGCGCGATCTCGCCGCGCGTGTGGTCGAACGCGAGCCGCGGGCCCACGTCGAGGTCGAGGTGCGCGAGTCGTATCGGAACATGCGCCCGTACATCGAGCAGAAGCCGCGCGTTGTCGAGGCCGCGCTCGAGGCGATCCGACGCGCCGGAGTCGAGCCCCGGCTCGCGATCACGCGTGGCGGAACGGACGGCGCGGTGCTCTCCGCGAAAGGGCTTCCGACGCCGAATCTGTTCACCGGCGGCCAGGAGTACCACTCCGTCCGCGAATGGGCGAGCGTGCAGGACATGGGCGCCGCGGCGGCGACGATCGTCGAGCTCGCCGGGGTGTGGGCGGAACCACCCCCTCGGGTCTGATTCACTCTCGAACGAGGGGCTACGCTGCGCTTATGCCCCGGCTCGTCGGAATCAACCACCTCGCGGTGGAAGTCGGCGACATCGACGAGGCGATTGCGTTCTTCGGGCGGATCTTCGACGACGTGCAGCTGCGCGGGCGCAGCGCGGGCATGGCCTTTGTCGACATGGGCGATCAGTTCGTCGCGTTCGCGAAGGGTGTGACACACGTTGCCGACCACGACCGCCACATCGGGCTCGTGGTCGACGATCTCGACGAAACGGTGCGCCGCCTGCGGGCTGCGGGAGTCGAGGTCCACGGCACCCACGACTTCCTCGACCCGTGGGGAAACCGCTGGCAGCTCGTCGACTATCGCGAGATCCAGTTCTCCAAGACGCCGCGCATCCTCTCGGGCATGGGCCTGGGTGGGCTCGAGAAGTCCGAGCGCGCGGTCGAGGAGCTGCGCGCCAAGGGCCTCGCAGACTGACTAGCTTGGCGCAAGACCGGAATCCGCTAGCGCAGATTCCGGTCGCGCGAAATCCCTGACGGCGTCCGCTTCGCGGCCGCGACCTACTCCGCCTTTGAAAGTGCTTACGTGTCGTGGACGCCGCAGCCGAGCCAGTCGTGTCCGAAACGGCGCATCTCGTGCACGACCGGCAGGAGCGCCTTGCCCTTCCCGGTGAGCGCGTACTCGACGCGGGGCGGCGACTCCGGATAGCTCGCGCGGACGACGATCTCCTCGGATTCGAGCCAACGGAGCCGCTCGGCGAGCGTGCGCGGGCTGATCCCTGCGCACGAGCGCTCGAGCTCGGTGAAACGCCTCGGTCCTTCCGAGAGATCGTGGACGATCAGCACCGTCCACTTCGAGCCCACGATCTCAGCGGCGCCTGCGACGGAGCAGGTGGGCGCCGCGTGAATCGGAAGCATGGTGCGACTCGACACGATCTGATTGTACGGCCGCATGCACGCGATCTGTCTACTTTGGACGGTGCGCGGTGTAGAGCGACGTGACGAGAGTCCGGCTCACCCGGCCTCCGAAATCGCGCTCGGCGATTTCCGCGACGCCGTCCAGGATCTCGGTCTTCCGCGTCTCGTCGAGTCGCGCGATCGGCGAGAACGTCCCGTATAACGCTCGGATTCCCTGTGTGTCCCAGCTCGCGTTCCACCGCAGGATCTCGTGGTTCGCATCCTCGAACCCGGCAGCGCCAAGCGCGCCGAGCCGGACTTCGGTGTCGAGCGCGTGTGCCGGCCGTCCTTCAGCGCCACGCGTGGGACTGGCTCGCAGGTTGTCGAGCAAGGGGCTGGTCGCCTTGATGAACGCGTCCGGCTTGCCCGGCTCTCCGAAGAGCGTCCACCAGAGCGCGACCCAACCTCCTGGCCGAACCGCGTCGAACAGCTTCTCGAGCCCGACCTCCTCCTCGACCCAGTGGAACGACGAGGCGGCGACTGCGACATCGAAGTGCGCGGCCGGGAGCTCCGCTTCCTCGAGCGCGACCACCCAGATGTCGACACGGGCGCCGAGCGAGTCGTCGAGGTACGCGGCGAGCGCCGGGTTCGGCTCGAGCGCGACGAGCGGGTCGGCGCCGAGGAGAACAAGACGTCTGGTTGCCTGGCCGGTGCCAGGGCCCACCTCGAGCACGGTCGTTCCCGCCTGGAGCGCGCAGCGCTCGACCAGGATCTCGTAGACGCGCGGAGGGTGGCCGGGACGGGCCGCGTCGTACGCAGCCGGGTCGAGGCCGAAGACCCTGCGCCCTTCCGTGCGGTCGATGCGCTCGCTCACCAGGGCGGAGGGTTGTGCACCCAGCGGCCGCCGACCATCGTCGCGACCACCTCCACGGACTCGAGCTCCTCGCGAGGACACTCCACCGGGTCCCGGGAGAGGACGACCAGGTCGGCGAGGTATCCGGGCACGAGCTTTCCGCGCGTCCGCTCGTCGCCCGCAAGCCAGGCAGGGGCGGCCGTCGTCGCATGCAGCGCTTCCTCGACCGTCAGCGCCTGCTCCAGCCGCCAGCCGGGTCGCTCGTCGGTCGTCCGGGTGACCGCGGCACGGATCCCGGCCAATGGATCGAGCTTCTCGATCGGCGCATCCGATCCATTTGCGAGGACGGCGCCGGACTCACGCAGCGAGCGGAAGGCGTACGCGCCCTCGAGCTGGTCGGGCCAGAAGCGCTCGGCGAGGTCGCGATCGGAAGGGGCATGGGAGAACTGCACCGAGCAGGTGACGCCAAGCTCGGCGAAGCGCGGGAGATCTGCCGGTGACAGGCACTGGGCATGCTCGACCCGCTGGCGGAGCCGGCGTGGCGCCCAGTCCTCGCGCGTCGCCTCGAACGCGTCGAGCGCCTCGCGGTTGGCGCGGTCGCCGATCGCATGCACCCCGACCGGCCAACCAGCACGCGCCGCCGCGCGCACGATCTCCACGAGCTCCTCGCCGCTCGTGATCCGGACTCCGGAGCCGTCGAGCATCCAGGCGGTCTGTGAGCCGAGCGTTCCGTCCATGAACACCTTCAGGTAGCCGAGCCGCAGGAAGTCGTCGCCGAAGCGGGAGCGGATCCCCAGCGCTTCGAGCTCCGGCAGCTTCTTATACGGGAGCGACTGCCAGACGCGGAGCGTCAGCCCTCCGCGGTCGCGAAGGCGCTGGAAGATCTCAGGCGCGCCCACCCAGCCGTCCTTGTCGTGGACGGCTGTCACCCCACGGCTGTGCGCGAGCTTGACGCCGTCGCGTGTCACCTCCAGCCATTCGTCGTCGGAGACGGACGGGAACCGCTCACGGAAGCGCCAGGCAGCTTCCTCGCGCAGGACTCCGGTCGGCTCGCCGCTCCCGTCGCGCTCGACGACCCCGCCATCGACTTCGAGATCCCCCTGTGCGAGGGCGAGGGCCGCGGAGTTCAGCCACAGCGAGTGGAGGTCTTTCGCCCAGAGCGCCGCTGGAGTCTCGCCGGTGACCTCGTCGAGCGCCTCCTTGGTCGGCTGCGCCTCCCAGTCCGCCGAGCGCCAGCCCTGGCCGCGCAGCCAGCGACCTCGAGGCGCGTGGGCGCGGACCCGGTCAAGCGCGTCTGCAAGCGAACCGACGCCGTCGAGTCCGAGATCACGCTGTCCGAGCGACCAGGTCGGGAAGTGAACGTGCGAATCCGTGAAGCCCGGGACGACACAGCGACCTTCGAGGTCGACCACCTCGGGTGTGGGGAGGGCCATCTCGTGCGTGCCGACCCCACCCGCGACTCGCTCACCCGCG
>JACDCN010000134.1 GCA_013817555.1 Actinomycetota bacterium | reverse complement strand
ACGCGACGCCTGCCGTCGACGAGCATCATCGCGCGTGCCTGCTCGTCGGTCTCATACCGAGCGGTGACGCGATCGCGACGTCCGTCTCCGTCCGGCGAGAAGACCTGCGGCAATACGCGGAGCAGCCGGATCCGTGGAGCGGTCGTGTCGACACGGATCGGATTCGGGAGCACGATCGTGCGTCCGCGCTCCTCGAGCTCGACACGGGGCCGATAGACGCCTTCTTCGACGGTCCGCTCGAGGTCGTCGCGGCCGTCCCACGTGTACGAGACCCGCCCCTTCAGCTCGTCCCGGCCACGGACGAGCCTGCGCACGCGCCTCCCGCCCGCGTCGAGCATGTCGACGGTCACCGTTCCCCTCCTGCGGAGCACGAACGAGATGACGGCCACGTTGCGGGCGCACTCGCAGACCGGGGAGAAGACGCGGTCGACCTTGGTTCCGGTGATCGGGCTCCGCTCGAGCTTCACGCGCTCGGTGAACGCGAACGCGGCTGCAGTCGCGCCGAGCAAGGCGAGGACGATCAGGGTCTGCGGCAATCGCGCCACTGCGTCTTACGAGGACTCGAGGCTGCGCACCAGGACGAACGGCTCCGCGAGCTCGAAGCCGCAGCTCGTGCCGTGAAACTCCGCGGTCGCGCGGATCGCCCGCTCGCTGCGCGGGTGTGGGTACTCGCGTCGCTCGGTCTCGTAGTGGGCAAACGCGGCGAGCTTCCGCTCGAGAGTGGCAGTGACGTCAACGTACCAGTTGGGCACGAACCAGTTGACCGCTGCGGGCGTCCACTCGGTGCTCGAGGTCGGCGCATAAGTGAGAAGGCGACGCACAGGCTGACCAGGCGTCGGACGCGTCGCGACCGCAACGGAGTCGAAGAGCACTCGGTGGTCGTGATTGACATCCGGCTGGACGGTGTAGACGACCTGCGGCGCGAACTCGCGGACGTGCTCTTCGATGACGCGGTTCACCTCGACGTGCGCCAGCGTGTCGAGCCGCATGTCCGGCAGGTCGAGATGGACGTAGTCGTCGACGCCGAGCTCCTCCGCTGCGCCAAGGGCCTCCTCCTCCTTTCGAGCGCGCGTGGCCGAATCGCCCGGGTATTGCGTCGAGCTCCCGTCCGTCACCACGAGCACGCGCAAGGCGTCACCTCCACTGGTGTGAACAGCGATCGTGCCGCCCATGCCGAGCACCTCGTCGTCCGGGTGAGCTGCGACGACGAGCACGCGCGTCATCCGAGCTTCACCCCTATGGCGAGCTCGGTCGCGTCGGTCTCTACCTCTTCGAGCAAGAGCGCGCCTTCGCCGCAGGCGACGACCGGCCCTTCCGGCCTGCTCGCCACGATCGTCCCGGCCGGGGCCGACTCGTCGAGAGCCACCGGCCGCGCCCGCCACACCACGACCTTCTCGTCCCCGAGGAAGGTGAAAGCGCCGGGATAGGGCCGCGTCTGCGCTCGCACCCAGTCGTACAGGTACGGAGCGCGCGTCTCCCAGTCGATGATCCCGTCCGCGGGTCTCCGCTTGGGCCACGAGCTGGCGCGCGAGGGATCCTGCGACGAGCGCGGCGCGCTCCGCGTGAGGAGCTGCGGTACGAACTCGCGGATCAGCTCCACATGAGCGTCCGAAATCCGACCGAACAGGGTCTCTGCCGTCTCGTCGGACTCGATGTCGATCACGACCTGTCCGACGATTGCGCCGGAGTCGGCGGTCTCGTCCACGATCTCGAAGAGTGTGACGCCGGTCCGCGCGAGCCCGGTGAGGATGGCCCACGGAATCGCGGCCCGACCGCGATGGCGAGGTAAAAGAGTCGGATGCATGCCGAACACCCCCTCGCGCGCGAGCGCGAGAAAGGGCTCGCGCACGAGCTGCGACCAGCCGACGACAAAGATCAGCTCCGGATCGAGAGCCTGGATCTCCCCGAGCGTCTCTTCCCCGTTGATGTCCGCCGTCTCGACGAGTACCGCGCCGACCCGCTCGGCGGCATCGCCGAACGCACACTGTCCAGAGCGGTTCGGATCGATCGGACCCGAAAGCGTGACGACACCGACGATCTCGGCTCCCAGGTCGGCGGCGGCCTCAAGGCACGCCCGGCCGATCGTGTCGAAGCTCACCCAGACCGTGCGCACTTAAGCGCGATGGTATCGAGCTATTCGACCGGGGACGTCGCGCTCTCGCTCCGCCCGCGCTGGATTCGGATCCAGCTGTGTCTCGCGATGAACACCAGCAAAGCCACCAACCCGGCGGAGAGCGCGACGATGACGATCACTCCGGAGCCCGGCACGTCGAGCAACTTGATCCCGGCGAGACCGAGTACTCCGGCCAGGAGAAGGCGCAGGAACTGCTCGGGGATGGACAGCGTGAGGCGTCCGCCGATGAGCACGCCCGGGATCGATCCGAGCAAGAGCCAGAAGAGCAGCCCGAAGTCGACGTTTCCCGCCAGCCAGTGTCCGACGCCTGCAACGTAGAGGAGCGCAGCCGCGTGGAAGATGTCCGTGCCGACGACCTTGTGCGCGCGGAGCGGAAAGATGATGAGCAGTGTGAGCCCGAAGAACACGCCGCTCCCGACGCTCGTCAGGCCAACTATGAACCCACCCAGCGCCCCGATGAGCACGGCTGCGACGCGGTCGCGTGGAGTGAGCTCCCAATCCCCCTCGCCGGCTTTCTTGGTCTGGACCAGGCTCTTCGCGATCAGACCGGCCGTTCCGAACAGGAGCGCGGCGCCCAGCACCTTGCCCATGACGTCTTCGACGCCCTCGCCGTAGCGATTGGTGACCTGCACCGCAGCCCAGACACCGACCAATGATGTCGGCGCGGATCCAATCAGCATCCAGCCGGCGAGCCGTGCTCGGACGTTGCCCATGCGCCGGTGCTGAATAGCGCCCACGGTCTTGAAGGCCGCCCCGTGGGCGATGTCCGTTCCGATCGCGGTCGTGGGAGGGATTCCAAACAGGAAGACCAGAATCGGTGTCATCAGCGACCCGCCCCCCATGCCGGTCATCCCGACCAGAAGCCCGGTGAGCAAACCGACGACCGTGAACTTCAGGTCCACCGCGAATGGACTACTGCCGGTAGGCGTCTATCAGAACCCGCGCGACCTCCGGTCGCGTGAACTCGACGGGCGGGACGTCCCCTTCCTCCAGCATCTCGCGCACCTTGGTTCCCGACAGAAAGACGCGGTCTTCGGGCCCATGCGGGCACGACTTCGTGCTCGCCATGGATCCGCAGACGTTGCACCAGAACGTGTGCTCGAAGAACATCGGCTCGATGTCGAGCTCGTGTGGCTCGAACTCGTCGAAGATGAGCTGGGCGTCGTAGGTGCCGTAGTAGTCGCCGACTCCCGCGTGGTCTCGGCCGACGATGAAGTGCGAGCAGCCGTAGTTCTTGCGGCAGATCGCGTGCCAGATCGCCTCGCGCGGCCCTGCATAGCGCATCGCCGCAGGAAACGCCGAGAGGAGCACACGATCCTCCGGGTAGTAGCCGTCGAGCAGAGTCTCGTAGCACTCGACCCTCACGTCGACTGGAACGTCGTCCGACTTCGTGTCACCCACGAGCGGATGCACGAGGAGGCCATCCACGGTCTCCAGCGCGACCTTTGTCAGGTACTCGTGCGCCCGGTGGATCGGATTGCGGGTCTGAAACCCGACCACCCGCTTCCAGCCGCGCTCGGCAAAGATCCGACGCGTCTCCGCGGGGTCGCGCGCAAGCTCCGGGAACTCGGGCTGCGAGCGCTCGAAGACGGTCACCCTGCCCGCGAGATAGAGCGGCTTCTGCCCATAGAGGCGAGCGACGCCCGGATGGGCCTCGTCGGTGGTGCGGAAGCAGAGCTCTGCCTCACGTTCCTTGTCGTACTCGAACACTCCGTCCACCTCGAGGACCGCCACCGGGCGACCGCCCTCGTCGATCAACACCACGCGGTCGCCGCTCGGAGCGGCGTCCACGGCGAGACACACGGGGAGCGCCCAGGGGACGCCGCTCGCGAGGTGCATCTCCTCGATGACCCGCTCGTAGTCGGCCTGGCCGATGAAGCCTTCGAGAGGCGAGAGCGCGCCGGAGGCGAGCATGTCCAGATCCGAGAGCTCGCGCGACGTGAGCGCGACTGTCTCGAGCGCGTCGAGATCGTCGGGGCGATCGCCCGTCCGGTCGACGAGCGCCCCGCCGTGCGGGCGAATGAGTCGATCGGTCGCGGCGACGGTCACGCGGTCACCTTGGCCGGAACGAGCCCCAGCTCTTCGAGCTTTGCGATCACGATGGCAGCGGATTCCTCCGGCTCGAGCCCCTCCGTGTCGACGACGATCTCCGGAGACGCCGGCGCCTCGTAGGGATCGTCGACTCCTGTGAAGCCCTTGATCTCGCCGGCGAACGCCTTCGCGTAGAGACCGTTCACGTCGCGGCGGGCGCACTCGTCGAGCGATGTCTCGACGTGGATCTCGACGAACGGCCCGTGCTCCTCGACGAGCGCCCGCGCATTCAACCGCGCCTGCTCGTACGGGGAGATTGCCGCCACGATGACAGCGCCCCCGTGCCGTGTGATCCGCGAGGCGACCCAGCCGAGGCGCTCCACATGAGCATCGCGATCCTCTTTCGAGAACCCGAGGCCCTTCGAGAGGTGCGTGCGAACGGTATCTCCGTCGAGGTACTCGACGACCAGCCCGCGGCGATCCATCTCCGGACCGACGTGATGAGCGATCGTCGTCTTTCCCGAGCCCGAGAGCCCCGTGAACCAGAGGGTGAACCCACCGCCTCGATCGGTCTCCGACTCAGGATGCTCGTGCGCGTAGATGTGCTGACTCATGCCGTCCTTTCCAGTCTCGCGTTTTCATGGATGCCGCACTCCAGCTTGTCGGAGCCGGCCCAGCGGCCTGCGCGCTCCTCCTCGTCCGGGCGCGTCGGCCGCGTGCAGGGAATGCAGCCGATCGAACGGTACCCCGCGTCGTGCAGCGGGTTGAAGGGGATCTCGTTCTGGTTGACGTAGGACCAGATCCGCGGCTCGTCCCAGTCCGCGAGCGGGTGGATCTTGAAGACGTGGTAGCGCTCGGACCACTGCACCTTCGGGGTCTCGGAGCGGCTCGGCGACTGGTCGCGCCGGATCCCGGAGATCCAGGCGTCGTACGGCGCCAGCGCGTTCACGAGGGGCTCGACCTTGCGGATGTGGCAACAGCGGTCGGGATCGCGCTCCCACAGGTTCGGGCCCTCGGCACGGTGCTGCTCGGCGATCGTCGGAATCTCGGGCTGGATCAGCTTCAGCGCGTAGCGATCGACGAGCCTGTCCCGCGTCTCGTAGGACTCGCGGAAGAAGAGGTGCGTGTCGAGCTCGACCGTGTCCATGCGCAGGCCCATCTCCGCGACCATGTGCACGAGCACCGAGGACTGCTTCTGCCACGAGCAGGTGAGGCAGACGCGCGGCCAGAAGAACTGGTGCGCCCAGGCGATGACCTCTTCGGCCGTCATGGCCTCGAAGTCGAGGTCAGGGAGTCGGGGCGGGCTCGACGCTCGGACGGCCAAGGGCTTTACTCGCCTCCCGTTAAAGGAGGGGGCTCGCGGGGGAACCATGGGTTCCCTCGCGTAAGAGCACCTCCTTCAGCGTGTCCGCGCGCAGGCCGAGGCGGAGCGTCTCGAGCGCGATGACCTCGTCGGGCGGGATGTTGCCCAGGTTCACTTCGGGGCCGAAGTGCCGCACGAACCAGGCCTGCGAGCTCTTCGTCGGGGTCTCCCAGATCAGGTCGTGGAAGCTGATCGAGTGCTCGATCTCGTCCACGAGACCCGTCCGGAGCTCTCCGGTCGGGCGGTAGATGCCGGCGGTACCCGCCTCACGACCCTCGGCGATCACTTTCCACGCGCCCGCATCGAGCTCCTCGCGCATCCACTGCACCCACAGATACGGAGCGATGTTGACCTCGGAATCCTTGGAGCCCACCTCGGAGAGAACCACGAAGTCACGCGAGAAGTCCGCGATGAACTCGAGCTTCTGCTCACGTGGGATATCGAGCGTGCCGTCCGAGATCTCGACGTGCGAGAAGCGATAGTGCTCGAGCCAGCGCTTGAAGTCGTCCATCTTGTCCTGCCCGTACACCGCCTCGAAGAGCGTTCCGCCGCA
>JACDCN010000133.1 GCA_013817555.1 Actinomycetota bacterium | reverse complement strand
TGTCCTACCCACAGACGTTGTGAACGCGGCTAATCGGTGGCCGGTCTCCGAGCGAGCTGTGGGGCCTGCGCCGGTTGTAGTGGTCGAGCCAGTGTGGCAGCGCCTGGTTGCGTTGTCGATGTGAGCGGTAGGCAAGCCCGTACGCCCACTCGCGTGCCATCGTCTGATGGAAGCGCTCCACCTTCCCGTTGGTGCGAGGTCGATACGGCTCGGTGGTGAGGTGGCGGATATCGTTGTGGGCGAGCAGCTCGCGCAGCGAACGGTTCTTGACGTAGCTGAAGGCATTGTCCGTCATGAGCCGCTTGGCGACGACGCCGCGCTCGGCGAAGAAGGCGAGCGCTCGTTCGACGAAGGCTGTCACCGTTGCCGCCTTCTCGTCGTCGTGGAGCTCGACGTAGGCCAGCCGCGAGTGGTCGTCGACGATCGCGTGCGCGTAGTCGTAGCCGACCCTCGTCTCGGGGCGCATCCACTTGCGCGAGCGTTGCGAACGGTCGCCGGTGACCCGGTGGCCGGGCCGCCGGAAACGCGCGTAGCGAGAGACGTCCATGTGCAGCAGATCGCCCGGACACGGCCACTCGTAGCGGTTGGCCGGCTCCTTCGCCGCGCGCGCCGGTCGGGAGATCCCTGCCCGGCGCAGCACCTTCCAGACCGTCGAGTGCGCGAAGCCGGTGGCGCCAGCGACCAACCTCGGCCCCCAGCCGGTGTTGCGACGGCAGGCGCAGATCGTCTCCTCGAGCTCCGGCGCAAGCTGGCGCGGCGAGCGGTGCGGACGACTCGAGCGGTCGCACAGACACGCGAGCGTACGACGAGCCTCCGTGCCTGCCTCCTGCCAGCGGTGCCACCACCGATGCGCCGTCGCCGGCGAGACGCTGAAGGCGACCGCGGCCGCCTTCAGCGACATCCCCTCCTCGACTGCCTTCACCAACGTGAAACGGCCAGCCAATCCGAGCTTGGCGTTAGCGTGCAGATACATCCGTGCCCTCCTTCGAGCGTAGGTCCGGGAAGACCCACAGCCTCGAAGGAGGGCCGGACGATTAGCTCAGCCGTTCACAACCTGTGTGGGCAGGACAGCTAGGGCACCGCCCATCACAGCAACGCGTTCCTGGCGATACTGCCCCGCGTGCCACGACCTCCACGACCGAGCCCGCTCTACTTCGTCATCGCCCTTGTGAGCTGGCCGGTGCTGAAGGTCCTGTTTCGCCACCGTGCCGCGGGAGTCGAGAACTTGCCTGGCGAGGGCGGGTGGGTGCTTGCGGCGAACCATTCGTCGAACTTCGACCCCTGGCCGCTGGGAATCCCGCTCTTCCCGCGCCGATTCCTCCGCTTCATGGCGAAGTCGGAGCTCTTCTGGTTCCCACTCGGGCCGATGATCACCGCTGGCGGCGCTTTCCGCGTCCGTCGCGGTCAGCGGGACGAGGAAGCGATCGCCAGAGCCATCGAGCTCTGCCGGGAGGGACATGTCGTCGTGATGTTCCCGGAGGGAACGAGGAGGCAGAAGGGCTTGCGGAAGAAGCACGAGGCGCGCTGGCGCTCGGGAGCGGCGCGTATCGCGCTCGAGGCCGGCGTGCCGCTCGTGCCCGCGGGCATCACGGGTACCGACCGCCTCCGGATGCTCGGACCGCTCCGGGTCGCGTACGGGACGCCGATCGAGCTCGACGATCTCCGCGCTCGTTCGGTGGAAGACGCCGCGGACGAGGCAACGGACCGCCTTCGCGAGGCCGTGCTCGAGCTGGAGCGCTCGCTGGCGTGAAGGCCCCTCTTCTCGCTGTCGACGGGGACTCGTTCGCTCATCGCGCGTACCACGCGCTCCCGAAGACCTTCCGGCGAGCGGACGGCGGGCCGGCGAATGCGCTACTCGGCTTCTCGAACATGTTTCTTCGCCTCTGGCAAGCCGAGCGCCCGCGAGCTGTCGTAATCGCGTGGGACACGCTCTCGGTGCCCACGTACCGCCACGTCGAGCTGGTGTCGTATCAGTCCGGCCGGGAGTTCGATGACGAGCTGCTCGAGCAGCTCGACTTGCTGCCGGGCTTCATCGAGTCGTGGGGCGTGTCGTGCGCGAAGGCGCCGGGTTACGAGGCCGACGACTTCCTCGGCGCGGCTGCGGCGGGCGAAGAGGCCGCTGGCGGGAGCGCTCTCGTCGCGACATCCGACCGTGACGCGTTCCAGCTCGCCTCTGCACGAACGACGATCTTGCAGCCCGTGCGCGGCCAGAGTGCCGCGCGGATCGGGCCGGCAGAGGTCCGCGCGCGCTATGGCGTCGAGCCGGAGCAGGTGCCGGACTTCATCGCGCTGCGAGGCGATCCCTCCGACAAGATTCCGGGTGCCCGCGGGATCGGCGAGAAGAAGGCCGCAGAGCTTCTCCGGCAGTACGGATCGCTCGAGGCGATGCTCGAAGAAGGCAGATTCTCGGCCGAGGCCGACGCCCTGCGTCTCTATCGAAGGCTTGCGACGCTCGACCTCGCGGCCCCGCTGCCGTCGCTCCCCGACCGAGTGCCGGATTGGAAGGCCGCGGCGGCCGCCGCTCGCGAGCTCGGGCTCGGAGGACTTGCCGGGCGTTTCGAGGAGGCGACGACGTGGACGTGATCAGCCATGCCGCCCTGGCGCGCCTCCATCCGCCCGGCCACCGCCTGGACCCGGAACGCGTCGAGCGGCTGCAGGTGCTCCTCGCGAGAATCCCTGGCTTCGCTGAAGGCAAGGACGCGTCGCGCGAGCAGATCGAGGGGGTGCACGCGGGCCAGTATGTGGAGAGCGTCCGTGCCATCGATCGCGACCTGCGACTCGACGAGGACACCTACGCGGGCCCGACGACCTGGGAGGCAGCGCGGCTCGCCGCCGGTTGCGCGATCGAGGCGGTGAGACGCGAGGGATTCGCGCTCGTCCGTCCGCCGGGTCATCACGCTCTCAGTGCGGCGGCGATGGGATTCTGCATCTTCAACAACGTCGCCATTGCCGCTCGGTGCGCACAGCAGGAGCTCGGGCTGTCGCGGATCGCGATCGTCGATTTCGACGTCCATCACGGGAACGGAACCGAGGCAATCTTCCGAGATGATCCCTCTGTCCTTTTCGTCTCCCTCCACCAGTGGCCGTTCTATCCGGGAACCGGCGGGCCGGGAACGAGCGACGAGCACACGCTCAACGTTCCGCTGGTGGCGGGCTCGGGGGACGCCGAGTATCTCGACGCCTTCCGCGATCGAGTGGAACCCACTGTTCGCGCGTTCGATCCCGATCTCGTGCTCGTCTCCGCGGGGTTCGACGCGCACATCGAGGATCCACTCGGGGAGATGTCGGTGACCGCGGAAGGCTTCCGGGAGCTTGCACGACGCTGCGCGACCCTCGGACCGAGAACCGCCGCAGCGCTCGAGGGCGGCTACAATCTCGCCACGCTGCCGACCCTCGTCGAGAGCGCGCTCGAAGGTTTTGCCGCGGCCTAGCTCCGAGCGGTTTCGAGTCGCTCGAGAGCTTCGCGACGGGAAGACACGCCGAGCTTCCTGAGGAGGCTCTTCACATGCGAGCGAACGGTGTGCTCGGAGATGAAGAGCCGCTGCGCGATCTCGTCCGTTCCCAGATGCTCGTCGAGGAGCAGCAGCACTTCGACCTCGCGCGCGGACAGCGCCTTCGTGATCGCCTCGGGAATGCCGTCGAAGCGGCCTCCTTCCCGAACCCGGTCGAGCAGACGGCGTGCGACCCCACCGGACAAAGCAGCGTCGCCTCGTGCGACGCCGCGCAGGAAAGCGGCGATCTGCTCCGGCGGCTCCGTCTTGAGGAGGTAACCGGATGCGCCTGCGCGGATCGCGCCGAGGAGGTTCTCCTCCGCATCGGATGCCGTCAGGACGACGACCTCGCACGCCGGCGCCTCCTCCCGAATGCCGGGGAGCGCCGTTAGACCGTCCATACCGGGCATCGTCAGATCGAGCAGGACGAGATCGGGTTGGAGCGTGCGCGCGGCGGTGAGCGCCTCGCGACCGTCCGCGGCCTCTCCGACGACCTCGAAGCCCTGCTGCTCGAGAAGCGCGGCAAGTGCATCTCGCGTCAGCGGGTGGTCGTCCACGATCAGGATTCGCTCCGTCACGTCCCTCTTATCGGCAGCACTCCGGCTGCCGACAAGGGGAGAGATGGATCACGCACGGTCCCAGAGCTATCGCTCCTGGCTGCTGGGAGAGCTGCTGCTCGTCGGACTGCTCGGATCGGGCACCGCGCTGTTCGCAGTGGAGGAGTCGCTCCAGTCGACCTACGTCCTACCGGAAGCGCGGCTCGTGCTCGACACCGCGGTGGCAGTCGTCGCAGGAATCGTCGCCGTTCTCGCGAGCGTGCGGTTCCGCGTCGAGGGCCGAGCGCTCGACCTCCTGCTCGCGGCCGGGTTCTGGAGCATCGCCCTGGGAACCGTCGCGTTCGGTCTCGTGCCCGTGCTCGGCGGAGGCATGCTGCCCCCGGAGGCGGCTTGGTCACTGGTCGGTGCCCGGCTCCTCGGCGCCGGGCTCATCGCCGTCGCCCCGTATGCGGACGGCCGGCTCGCGGCCCGGCGACGAGCGCTCGTGTTAGCCGGCGTCGCCGTTCCGATGATCCTGGCCGTCGCCGCGATCGGTCTCGAAGCGACACCGTGGAGCGCCAATGCCGCACGGGTCGAGGCAATCGACGGCCCATCGGTGGTCTTGGCTGCTGCGCTGCTCGCGCTGCTCTGGGTGGTCGCGCTCATCGGCTTCGGCCTCCGCTTTCGCAGGCACGGACGAGATCTCGACAGCTGGATGTGCATGGCAGCAACGCTCGCGCTCTTCGGCGACCTCCATCTCGTCCTCAACCCGGTCGTGTCGAGTGGGAACGTGCTCCAGGGCGACTTCCTCCGCTTCGTCGCGTACGGCATCCTTCTCGTCGGGGTATGGCGCGCGATCGCCGAGGCTGAGTTCGGCCGCGCCGTCGCCGACGAGCGCGCTCGCGTCGCGCGAGAGATCCACGACGGCTTGGCGCAGTACCTCTTCGCGATCTCGACGCAGGTGAGCATGCTCGAGACCGGCGCACCTCTCGAGCAGGTTCTCCCGCGGCTCAAGCGCGCGTCCACTGCCGCGCAGGAGGAGGCGCGGTTCGCAGTTCTCGCCCTGTCGTCCGCTGGGGGGACGGCGCGATTCGACGCCGCGCTGCGCAGGTACGTCGACGTTCTGACGGCCGACGGTGTGCTCGAGGTGGAGCTCGACGTCGATCCGCAGGTGCGTCTCGCCCCCGACGAGCAGATCGAGGTCTTTCGGATCGTCCAGGAAGGGCTAGGCAACGCCCGCCGGCATGCCGGTGCGCAGCAGGTCGAGGTGTCGATCGGCCAGCGGAACGGCCGGAGGGTGGTCGCGGTTCGGGACGACGGCGTGGGCTTCGACGACAAGAGCTCGGGCGAGGGTCAGGGGCTCGAGAACATGAAGCTTCGCGCGGAGGCGATCGACGGACGGCTCAGCCTGCGCTCTGCACCAGGCCGAGGTACCAGGATCGAGGTGGTGCTTCGCCCGACGTAAGTCGCTGGAGCAGGCCAGCCTCGAGAGTGTCGCCGCGTACGAGCGCACGCGCGTAAGGCGGCTCCACTGGGTCGGCCGAGGGAACGTTACGCCGGTGCGCCCCAGAACCATTCCGTGAACGGCTGCCTGCGGGTCATGCGCACGCTCGTGAGCGCGTCTCGGTCGAAGACGCCGAGCTCTTCATCGGTCGGCGAGGCGTCCGTGGAAGCGGAGCGGCAGGCGATCCCGGGCCTGCCGTCCTCGAAGGCGGTTCGGCCGATCGGCTGGCAGTCCGCGTGCCGCACGGGCCGGCCGTTTCTGTGACGAGGGTAGGTCGCTGGAAGCCCGACCGCTTCCAGGCCTCGGACGGTCACGCAGTCGAGCCAGTCGCGCTCGGCAACCTCGACGTCGACGAGGTCGTGCTGCTCGGACTCGTCGAGATCCTCGACCCCGTAGGGGTGCCCGCGCAGCTTGTGCTGCACCTGCAGGCGCGCCACGCGTAGGTCGCGGTTGAGATAGAGGACGCCGAAGCTCCCGGGCGGGTTCCAGCGCTCGCCGTGCTGCTCCGAGTAGCTCGTGTCGAGCGGGTCCGCCCACGATGGCTCGGCGAGGCGGTTGTAGGAACCGCCGCGGCCGATCGTGCGCCCGTAGGCCACCCGCTTAGGCGGCCGAGGCCCAGTCGAAGCTCTCGCGGACCAGCTCCAGC
>JACDCN010000132.1 GCA_013817555.1 Actinomycetota bacterium | reverse complement strand
ATCGGCGCCTGGCCGATCGCTGCGCTCGCCCTCTGCGCCCTGTTCGTCACGGGAGTGAGCAACGCCGTCCTGGACGTGTCGGGATTCACCCTCGTCCAGCGGGGAGTACGCAACGAAGACCGAGTTACGGCCTTCGGCCTCATGGAAGGGCTGTTCGGAATCGGCCTCCTGGTCGGAAGCTTGGCTGCGCCGGGACTCGTCGCCCTTCTGGGAGCGCGAGGAACGCTTCTGGTGGTCGGTGCTTCGCTCCCACTTCTCGCCGCCGCGACGGCCCGCAGGGTTGCACGCTGCGGCAAGGGAAGCGCGCTCACTGAAGAGCTCCTGGAGCTCTTGCGTCGCAACCAGCTGTTCGCCCCGCTGCCGCTGACCGCGCTCGATCGGCTCGCGGAAAGCGCTGTCCCCGTCGCCTACGAGTCAGGAGACATCGTCATGCGACAGGGAGACGTCGGCGACCACTATTTCCTGATCTCGGAAGGCGAGGTCGTGGTGAGCGACGATCGAGGACTACTTCGGAAGTGTGGGCGAGGCGAGGGAGTCGGCGAGATCGCACTCCTCCGCCGCGTTCCCCGGACCGCGTCTGTCGCCGCGGCGAGCGCCGTACGGGGACTCCAGATCGACTCGGAGACGTTCCTCTCCGCGGTGGCCGGCCCCGCCGCAGCGGCGGCAGCCGAGGCGCTCGTGTCCGCGCGGCTCGAGCAGTCGCCTGCCGCGCGTTGACGACGTCTGGCTAATCCTCCAAGCCGAGCTCCGCGATCTGGCCCTCGATCACCTCGCGGTCCTCGGGATCCTCGACCCTTGCGACGCCCGCTCGCGCGAGCGCCGCCCACCGGCGCGCTTCCGAGGTATCGCCCGCTGCGAGATGCGCATGTGCAAGCGCCTGGTGGGCGCCTGGCAGATCCCAGTCCTCGAAGCCCTCGCCTCCGGCCTCGGTGAGCTGGAGACCGCGCCGTGCGTGCCAGAGCGCAGAGTCGGCGCGTCCAAGGGTCGAGTACACACGCGCGCACTGCCACTCGCCGCGGGCCACGTTCGCGGGCCCGCCGATCTTGCTCCACACGTAGCAGGAGACGTGTACCGCGTGGATCATCTCGTCGATCTCTTCGGGAGTCCGCTCGGCGAGCTCGAGAAGCTCCCACACACGGCTGAAGGTCGAGACCGCAAGCTCTCGTTGTCCGGCCGCGTCCATCACACTGCGACGGCCGGAAGGCCGGCGAGCGCCATCGCGACCTCGTCCTCCGAGTACTCGTGGTCCACGAGCTTGCCGGCCGAGTAGTCGATGTACGCCTGCATGTCGAAGTGGCCGTGCCCGCAGAGATTGAAGAGGATCGCCTGCGACTCGCCCTTCTCGCGGCAGCGGATCGCCTCGTCCATCGCGGCCTTCACGGCGTGGTTCGCCTCGGGCGCCGGCAGGATCCCCTCGACGCGCGCGAACTCGACTCCGGCGGCGAACACCTCCGTCTGTGTGTAGGCGCGAGCCTCGATCAAGCCCAATTCCTTTAGATGGCTCACCAATGGCGCCATTCCGTGGTAGCGAAGGCCGCCGGAGTGGAACGGCGGTGGAACGAACGTCGACCCAAGCGTGTGCATCTTCACGAG
This sequence comes from Actinomycetota bacterium, assembly GCA_013817555.1. Classification (GTDB taxonomy): domain Bacteria; phylum Actinomycetota; class Thermoleophilia; order Gaiellales; family Gaiellaceae; genus GMQP-bins7. The sequence goes on along the minus strand of JACDCN010000132.1, from coordinate 4,613 downwards.
CGGCGTCAAATGCCCGGTGTCTCCGAAGTCGAAGGCGTACAGGCCCTTGGTTAGGCTCGGACATGCGGCCGGTTCGACAGCGATCGCGCGGATCTTGCTGCCGTCACGGAGCGCGCGGCCGATGAAGGGGAAGGAGAGACCCGAAAAGTTCGAGCCCCCGCCGGTGCAGCCGATCAGGACATCGGGATAGTCCTCGGCTAGCTCCATCTGGGCGCTCGCCTCCTCACCGATGACGGTCTGATGCATCAGGACGTGGTTCAGCACCGAGCCGAGGGAGTACTTCGTGTCCTCTCTCGCGGCCGCCGCCTCGACCGCCTCGGAGATCGCCATTCCGAGGCTTCCCGTCGAGTCGGGGTGCTCGGCGAGGATGGCGCGGCCCGAGTTCGTCTCGTTCGAGGGGCTGGCCACCACGCGGGCGCCGTAGGCCTCGATCAGCCCGCGCCGGTACGGCTTCTGGTCGTACGACACCTTGACCATGTAGACCTCGACCTCGAGCCCGAAGACCGCGCCCGCGAATGCGAGCGCCGATCCCCACTGACCTGCGCCGGTCTCGGTAGTCAGACGCGTGATGCCTTCCTGCTTCGAGTAGAACGCCTGCGGAACCGCGGTGTTCGGCTTGTGCGAGCCGGCGGGCGAGACGCCCTCGTACTTGTAGTAGATGCGCGCCGGCGTCTCGAGCGCTTTCTCGAGGCGACGCGCGCGGTAGAGCGGAGTGGGCCGCCACTGGCGGTACACGGTTCGCACCTCTTCGGGAATCGTGATGAACCGGTCCGTGGCGACCTCTTGCTTGATGATCTCCATCGGGAAGAGCGGCGCGAGGTCGTCGGGGCCGACCGGCTGCCCTGTTCCCGGGTGGAGCACGGGCGGCGGCGGCTCCGGGAGATCGGCGGCGAGGTTGTACCAGGCCTCGGGCAGGCGGGTCTCGTCGAGGACATGCTTGACCGTGTCGCTCATGCTCTCCCTCTCGTCGGCGGCGGTTCCGGCAGTGTCGCGGACGCCGCTCGTAGGGGCAAGCGGTAGGCTCAGCCGCCGATGGCGGTGCTCTCGACGCAGGTGGATCGTGCGACTGATTCCTTTCGCGCACGTCAGGAGCGGATGGAGACCCTCGTCGCGGAGCTGCGGGAGCGGAGCGCACTCGTCGCCCAGGGCGGCGGGGAGAAGGCCGTCGAGCGCCACCGCTCGCGAGGGAAGCTCACTGCGCGGGAGCGAGTCGATCGGCTGGTCGATCCCGCGAGCGCGTTCCTCGAGCTGAACGCGCTCGCGGCGTGGGAGCTCTACGACGGGGACGCGCCCTCGGCAGGCATCGTCACGGGGATCGGGGTCGTCGAGGGCCGCCAGTGCGTCATCGTCGCGAACGACGCAACGGTCAAGGGCGGCTCCTACTACCCGCTGACCGTGAAGAAGCACCTGCGCGCACAGGAGATCGCACGTCAGAACCGTCTCCCTTGTCTCTATCTCGTGGACTCGGGCGGGGCGTTTCTCCCGCTGCAGGCCGAGGTCTTCCCCGACCGCGACCACTTCGGACGCATCTTCTTCAACCAAGCGCGCCTGTCAGCGCTCGGCATCCCGCAGATCGCCTCCGTCATGGGCTCCTGCACCGCGGGAGGCGCCTACGTGCCGGCGATGTCGGACGAGACGGTGATCGTCCGGGGCACGGGCACGATCTTCATCGGCGGTCCGCCACTCGTAAAGGCAGCGACGGGACAGGACGTCACAGCCGAGGAGCTCGGCGGCGCCGAAGTGCACGCGCGCCGCTCGGGAGTCGCCGATCACTACGCGACCTCGGACGAGCACGCGCTCGCGATTTGCCGCGAGATCGTGCGACACCTCGATCCCCCGCCTGCGAGCCCATGGGATCTCGCGCCCCCGGAGCCGCCCGAGCTCGATTCCGCAGATCTCTACGGCCTGGTTCCCGAGGACTTTCGCCACGAGCTCGACGCGCGGGAGGTGATCGCGCGCATCGTCGACGGGTCGCGCTTTCATGAGTTCAAGGAGCTATACGGCGAGACACTCATCTGCGGCTTCGCGCGGATCGCGGGGTATCCGGTCGGGATCCTCGCCAACCAGGGCGTCCTCTTCGCAGAGTCCTCTCAGAAGGGAGCCCACTTCATCGAGCTCGCCTGCAAGCGCAGGATCCCGATCGTCTTCCTCCAGAACATCACCGGCTTCATGGTCGGGAAGGAGTACGAAGAGGGTGGGATCGCGCGCGACGGGGCCAAGCTCGTCATGGCGGTGGCGTGCGCGGACGTGCCCAAGTTCACGGTCGTCGTCGGAGGCTCGTTCGGCGCAGGGAACTACGCGATGTGCGGCCGCGCGTACGAGCCGCGTCAGCTCTGGATGTGGCCGAACGCCCGGATCTCCGTCATGGGCGGCGAGCAGGCGGCGACGGTGCTCTCTATGGTCGGCGACACGGACCCGGAAGAGATTCGCGCGACCTACGAGACCGAAGGCAGCCCGTACTACTCGACCGCCCGCCTCTGGGACGACGGCATCATCGACCCGCTGGACACGCGGCAAGTACTCGCGCTCGGGCTCGCGGCAGCGGCCAACGCACCCGTGCCCGAGACGACCTTCGGCATCTTCCGCATGTGATCGTCCGCATCCTGATCTGGAGTCTCTACGACTCGAAGACGACGATCGAAGAGCTTCGCGACTCGCTCGCCGAGCTCGAGCCGCCGAGCGGATGGCTCTGGAACGAGGCGGGCGAGCGGTTCGGCGTCGCTACGTTCGGCCACGAGCTGCCCGAAGCAGTCGCGCACGCACGCCAGCTGATCGGCCACGAACCCGACGTCGCCGACGAGTTCGACCTCCTCGATCTGTAGGAAACTGGGCTACGCTGTCAACGATGCATGCCAGGCGTCGAGCTCCTCGCGCTCCTCGACCGTGAGCCCACGAAGCGGCGCCCGCACGTCCTCTCGCACCGGCAGACCCTGACGGCCGAGAAGGTGCTTCAGGGCGGCCTGGCGCGGGAAGCGCTCGACGAACGCACGCAGCTCGGCGAGGCGCGCCGCTCCTTCTGCGGTCGGCTCGCGGATGACGGCGGCGACGTCTCGCGGGAAAGCGGACGCGAGGGCGGAGACCGCGCCGACGGCGCCCGCTGCCAAGCCCTCGTGGATCAACGCCTCCGGCCCGACGAAGATGTCCAGATTCGGGAGCAGATAGCGGGAGAAGCGCTCGAAGGGGGTGTCCGACACCTTGAGGCCGGCGAGGTTCGGCGCCTCGTCGCGGAGCCGCTCGAGGACCGCGGGAACCACGGCGTACCCGCTGGTCGACTCGAACTCGTAGACGTAGAACGGAAGCGGCGCACACGCGAGCGCAGCGGCAAGGAAGTGCGCGTACTGGGCTCGCTCGTCGAGAGGGAAGTACGGCGGTCCGATCACGACGACCGCGTCCGCGCCTACCTCGGCTGCGTGCGCGGAGAGAGCCACGGTCTCGGCGGTCGTCTGCGCGCCGCACTGAACGGCCACTTGCAACCGGTTGTCCGCTGCCTGCAGGAAAAGATCGGCGACAAGTCGCCGCTCGCGCTCCTCCAGGAGGACCCCCTCCCCCGCGGTGCCCAGCGCGAGGATGCCGTCGAGCCCGGCTTCGACGAAGAAGTCGACGAGCGGTCCGAACGCGTCGTCGTCCAGCGCGCTCCCGGAAGCTCGGAGCGGCGTGACCGACGCGGCGAGGGCACCCTTCAATATTCGAGCTCCATCGTGAAGCGCTTGGCGGCCATGCTCAAACCTTATGGTTTCGAGGATGGAAGCTCTTCGGGTCGAGCGTGACGGACACGTGCTGCGCGTGACGCTCGCACGCCCCGAGCGGCGGAATGCCTTCGACGCCGCACTCATCGCAGAGCTCACCGAAGCGTTCGCTGACGTTGGAGACGTTCGCGCGGTTGTGCTCGCCGGCGACGGCCCCAGCTTCTGCGCCGGCGCGGACGTCGAGTGGCAGCGCTCCTCGATCGACCTCTCCTACAACGAGAACGTCGAGGACGCGATGCATCTGTACCGCATGCTGGAGGCGATCGACTCGTGCCCTGCTCCCGTCGTCTGCCTCGTCCACGGATATGCGCTCGGCGGCGGCTCGGGGCTCGTCGCGTGTGCGGACATCGCGGTCGCCCACCCGGAGGCCGTCTTCGGCTTCACGGAAGTGCGACTCGGGATTATCCCCGCGGTGATCTCTCCCTTCGTCCTCCCGAAGATCGGATCCGCCGCCCGGCGCTACTTCCTCACGGGCGAGCGCTTCGGCACGGAGGTCGCGCTCCGGATCGGGCTCGTGCACGAAGTATCGGACGACCCGGACGAAGCGGTGTCGGGCATCGTGGAGGCGCTGATCGCGGGGGGGCCCGAGGCAGTGCGCGAGGCGAAGCGACTCGTTCGGGAACGACCGTTCGGGCTCGAAACAGCGCAGATCGCGGCGGCGCGGCGCACGAGCACCGAGGGACAGGACGGCCTGAGAGCGTTCCTGGACAAGCGCCCGCCCACCTGGGGCTAGCGCTTACTCGTCCCAGGAGAGGACGACAGATGCCGCCGATCGCTCGACGGGGCCGTGGTAGACCGCCTCCACGTTCGTCCCGTCTAGATACTTGACTACGTCGAGTTGAGTGACCATGATGGGAACATGAAAGC
>JACDCN010000131.1 GCA_013817555.1 Actinomycetota bacterium | reverse complement strand
GAGATCGTCACGACCGCGCTCTTCGTCATGGTGATTCTCACCGTCGCAACCGACGAGCGCGCCGCCTGGAACGGCGTCATGGCCCCGCTTCTGATCGGCCTCTTCATCTTCACGGCAGCCACAGTCGTCGGCCCCGCATCGGGCGGATCGTTCAACCCCGCTCGCTCGCTCGATCCTGTCCTCTACAACCAGGAGTGGGGCGACGTCTGGATCTACATCATCGGTCCGCTCGCCGGCGGAGTCCTGGGAGCCGCGATCTGGACTTTCATCTGCCTGCGAGAAGGACCGACTCCAGATCCACGGTTCGAGACCGCTCGCGATGACGAGCCGCACTCCCCGCGCGACGACGAGCGGCGGCCCTAGCGTCCGCTCGCCGAGAAGTGCTGGTAGTCCTTGACGGACGTCCAGCGCCCGCCCCATCCCCAGCCGATCGCATCGAATGCGCGCACGAGGGTTTCGCCCTCGTGCGCCATCCCGGGCCGGCGCCGCCCACGGTCGAGGTACGGAACGCTCGCGGGATGTGACGTGCGCCCGCCCGAAACGTACGGGTTCTCGATTGGATTGACATCGATCGCGCGGCCGTACGCATGCTCGGACCAGCGCCCCGTTCCCTCGACGAAGCGGCAGTTGAACGCCGACGTGTTGTCCGCCTCGATGGAGCGGAAGTCGCTTGCGCCGTACGCGTCGACTGGCACGACTCTGCGAATCAGGAATCGCTCCGCGTAGAGCTCGCGAAACACGCCGAGAAGGGGGCGGGCGACGTCTTCATGCACGATCAGACGCCCCTTCCGCACCTTTCGCTCGAACCCCCAGTGCGAGAACGACAGAACGCGGAGATCGCGAAGTGGAACGGGACAACCCGGCCGCCAGGAGACACCTGTCATCCGCTTCGCCTGTGTCGCGTCGATACGCGAGATCGATCCAACGAACCGCGTCTCGCCTTGTGACATTGTGTCACGAGAGCCGCCGCTGACCGCGGGGACCGCTGCGACCGGTGCGACAAAAGAAACAAGGAGCGCAGCCGCCGCGGTGACAAGACGACGTCTCACGAGTCGGGGCGGCGGGATCTGAACCCGCGACCTCTGCGTCCCAAACGCAGCGCTCTACCAGACTGAGCTACACCCCGATCCGCACAGTGTAGGTCGCGAAGATGTTTAGCCTGCCGGCCCATGCTCGAAGCACCGCTCCCTTTCCCCGGCGCGACCCAGTACGACCGGCGCGCCGGCCTCGGCTACGCGATGGCACTCGTCGGAGCGGTGCTCTTCGCGGTCAACGGGACGGTCTCGAAGATCGCTCTGACCGGGACCGAGCTGACAGCGGTGGACTACACGCAGCTTCGAACGACCGGGGCGTTCCTCGGTCTCGCGCTCGGCCTCGTCGTCGTCGCGCGGCACAAGCTCCGGATCTCGAGGCGCGACCTGCCGTTCTTGGCCTTCTACGGAGTTTTCAGCTTCGCCCTCGTGCAGTGGCTGTACTTCGTCGCCATCGAGAGGTTGCCGATCGGCATCGCGCTCCTCATCCAGTTCTCAGGCGTGGTGCTCGTCGCACTCTGGGCAAGGCTCGTGTGGCACGCGGAGGTGCGACCTCGGGTATGGGCGGCACTCGCTTTGACGCTCGTCGGCTTGGCGCTCGTGTCGGAATTCTGGCTCGGTTGGACTCTCGACACTCTCGGCGTCGTCGCCTGCGTCGGGGCGGCGATCGCGCTCGCCAGTTACCTGCTCGCGGGCGAGCGCGCGGTCGAGAGTCGCGAGCCCCTCGGCGTCCTCTGCTTCGCGCTCTTTTTTGCGTCGCTGCTTTGGACTGTCGTGAACCCCTGGTGGACGTTTCCGATCGGCGACCTCGCCGAGCAGACCTCCTTCCAGGGCAACCTCGAGCACCTCTCGGCGCCCGTCTGGTCGTTCGCGCTCTGGACGATCGTGCTTGGCACGATCGCGCCGTTCGGGCTCTCGATCGCGGCGCTTCGGCATCTGGAGGCGACCCGCGTCGGGATCACGATGACCTTGGAGCCGGTCGTCGCAACGCTCGTCGCCTGGGCATGGCTGGACGAGACGCTGGCGACCCCGCAGCTCATCGGCGGCGTAGTGGTCCTGACCGGCATCCTCCTCGCCCAAACCGCCCGCTGACGTACCCTGTGGCGGATGGTGAAGCGCGTTCTTCTCGCGTCCCCGCGCGGTTACTGCGCAGGGGTCGAACGGGCGGTCGAGACCGTCGAGCAAGCGCTCGACCACTACGGCGCTCCCGTCTACGTCCGCAAGCAGATCGTCCACAACATCCACGTCGTGCGCGACCTCGAGGCTCGGGGAGCGATCTTCGTCGAGGAGGAGACCGAGGCGCCCGAGGGCGCGACCGTGGTGTTCTCCGCGCACGGCGTCGCGCCGACCGTGCACGAGAACTCGGCGCGTCTCGCACACAACGTCATCGACGCGACCTGCCCGCTCGTGACGAAGGTGCACGTGCAGGCCCGCCGGTACGCCGCTGAGGGATACACGATCGTCCTGATCGGGCATGCCGGGCACGAGGAGGTCGTCGGAACGACCGGAGAAGCGCCGGACGCAACCGTGCTCGTGCAGACCGTAGCCGAAGCAGAGGCACTCGATCTGCCTCCCGGGGCGAAGCCCGCGTACGTCACTCAGACCACGCTTTCAGTCGACGAGACAGGCGAGATCATCAAGGTTCTGCGCCGCCGCTTCCCGGATATCCGAGCGCCCAGGAAGGAAGACATCTGCTACGCGACCTCCAACCGCCAGTGGGCGGTGAAGGAGATGCTCTCCGAGATCGACCTGCTGCTCGTGATCGGCTCCGCGAACTCGTCCAACTCGAACCGCCTCGTCGAAACCGCGCGCGCTGCGGGAACTCCCGCGTACCTGATCGACGACGAGACCGAGATCGACCCAGCCTGGCTCGACAGCGCCGAGACAGTCGGGATCACATCCGGTGCGTCGGCCCCCGAGAAGCTCGTGAATCGCGTCTGTGACTGGTTCAGAGGGCAAGGTGTGAAAGACATCGAGCCGTACCGGCTCGTCGACGAGGACGTCACGTTCCGCCTTCCCGTCGAACTCCGTCGCGAGCTGGAGCTCGCGGCCCAAAACTGATGCTCCGCGCGCTGCTCCTCATCGGCGCCGTGGTGCTGCTTGCCGGCGGCGGCGTGGCGGGTTGGTTCGCTGCACGCGAGACGGAGGAAGCGGTCACCGTCACCGAGACGACGACCACTACGGCCACCACCACCACGACTTCGGAACCCGCGGTAGCGGGTCTTCCTGCGGCGGTCGAGAGGACCCGCGCCACGCTCCTCGTTGCCGCCGAGACCGGCGACTACGAGGCGCTCCGGCCCCTCGTCCCTGCGACGGCGTTCGAGTACACGTTCGGAAGCCCCGTCGAGGGCGGGCCGATCGCCTACTGGCAGGAGCTCGAACGCACGTCTGTCGAGCGCCCGCTCGAGAACCTCGCTGATGTCCTACGCATGCCGTACACGCTCTCCCGCGGGACCTACGTGTGGCCGTTCGCGTACGACCTCTCCGAGCGTGACGAGATCACGGCGCACGAGCGTGAGCTTCTGCAGCCGCTTGGCCCACTGGACACGCTCTTCGTCCCAGGCACCGGCTACCTCGGCTGGCGGGCCGGAATCGAGCCGGACGGCAGCTGGGTCTTCTACGTCGCCGGCGACTGAGCTCTAGCTCTAGCGCCGAGCGAGCGAGCGTAGGTCGTCCATAAAGCTCGCCTTTCTCGTCGGCGCGGCCACAAACTCTGCGAGCCTCGCCGCCTCGCCCTCGTCGAGAGAGACCGCGGCACGAACCGTGCCGGTCTCGTCCCAGACGCTGAAGCGAACGAGCTTCTCGGGCACATAGCGCGACACCCGAAGGGCTCGCGCGGGGTCAGTGTCGACGCCGCGAAAAAACTCGACGAGCTTGCGCCGCTGCGGTGTCGCGCACCACGGGCAGAAGCGGAACTCGTCGTTCGTCTCGCTCCCGCACGCGCGACAGTGCGCCATGTCCGAAGAATACGACCGAAGTCGTGTAATCGAAACTCAGGTCTTGGCGATCGAGAGCTCCGAGCCGAGGCCGACGGACACGGCGAGCGTCTCGCGTACGATCCACTCCGAGTGCTCGAGGAGGTCACGATCGGACTCCGGAAGCGTGAGCCCGATACGGTCGGTTAGCTCGAGCCCCGCCTCCTTGCGCATCGAGTTGACCCGGTGGATGAGGTCGTAGACGCGGCCCTCGCGCACGAGCTCCTCGTCCAGCCGCGAGTCGAGCGCGACTGTCACACCGTCGGAGGCCGCGACCGACCAGCCCTCCTTGCCGCGGCGCTCGACGAGCACTTCCTCGGCACTCAGGTCGTGACCCGCGGAGCGGAAGCCGCCGCCACCCAGCTCCTCGAACTCGCCTGCCTCGAGCGCCGTCCGTACCGAGACCAGCTCGGCGCCAAGCTTTGGCCCGAGCAGGCGGAGGTTGGGCTTCACTCGGAGCTCGCTCGCCTCGACCGGACCGAAGACGACCTCCTTCACGCGGAGCTCCTCGAGGACCTCATCCAAATGAGCCTCCGCGAGCGGAGCCCCTTCCACAACCAGAGCACGTAGTGGCTGGCGCAGGTTGACACCCGCGGCCGAGCGCGCCTGGCGACCGAGCTCGACAACGCGGCGGAGCTCGGCGACCTCGGCGACGAGCGCTGCGTCGGGCGCCGGCACCTCGGGCCAGCCCGCGAGGAAGACCGACTCGGGCGCGTCCTCACACGGCACGGTCAGTTCTCGCCAAAGATGGTCGGCCAGGAGCGGCATCACCGGAGCGACGACCCGGACTCCCTGGACGAGCCCGTACCAGAGCGTTCGAAACGCCATCTCGTCCCCGTCCCAAAACCGGCGTCGCGACCTGCGGATGTACCAGTTGGACAGATCCTCGACGAACTCGTCAAAACCACGAACGACGTTGACCGTCAACCAGCTCTCGTATGCCCCCGTCGCTTCTTCGACGAAGGCGTTGGTGCGTGCGACCAGCCAGCGATCGAGCGGCTGGAGCTCGCCACCCGGACCACTGACGAGGTCGTCCACGATAGGTTGCCAACCCTGGATGTTCGCGTAGTCGGTGAGGAACTTCGCCGAGTTCCAGAGCGTCAGGAGGCGCCGCTTGATCTCGTTGGCCGGGCCGAAGCCGAAGAGGAGATTCTGGTTAGGGGGCTGCGAGCTGAATTGCCAGCGCATGACGTCGGCGCCCATGCGGTCGAACGCGTCGTCTACCGCGATCGCGTTTCCCCACGAGCGGTGCATCTCGCGCCCGGTCTCGTCGAGGAGCTTCTCGTAGGTGAGCACGCGCTCGTACGGCGAGCGGCCGGTCAGCGTCACGGACATGAAGGAGATCGAGTAGAACCAGAGCCGAATCTGCTCGCGCATCTCCGAGACCCAGTTGGCGGGGAACCACTTCTCCCAGTAGGCGTGATCGGGAAGATCGGCGGTCGTCAGTCCTTTCCCCGCCCCGGTGGCGTATCCATGGGACACGAACTCAGGGTTTTCCCAGCCAAGCGTCGCGAGCGGGACGATTCCCGCGTCGAGCCAGGCGTCTCCCACCTCGGGGACACGGCGAACTTCCTTTCCGCACCCTGAGCACGCAACGGCCACACCGTCGATCCACGGGCGATGCAGTTCCTGGAGCTGGTCGAGCCCGGACAGAGCGCGCTCTTCGAGCTCCTCGCGTGATCCGATGACTGTCAGAGTGCTGCAGTCGTCGCAGGGATAGAACGGCAGCGGGAGACCGAAGTACCGCTTGCGCGAGATGTTCCAGTCGCCCATGTTGCGCAGCCAGTCGTCCATGCGCTTCGAGTAGAAGGCCGGCGTCCACTCGACGGTGGCGTTCGCGTCGAGCATGGGCTGCCTGATCTCTTCGGCCGAGATGAACCAGTCGTCGACGACGCGGAAGACGAGGGGCGTCCCGCACCGCCAGCAAGTCGGGTAGCGGTGGACGACCTTTCCGGCCTCGACGAGAAGGCCACGATGGCGAAGATCGTGGATAACCGGGTCGGCGACCTCGTCCGAGGCGAGCCCGTCGAACCCGAAGCCCGGGAGCATGCGCCCGGCCTCGTCGAGCGGCGCTAGAACCGGAAGATCGTGGATTCGGGAGAGCTCGAAGTCCTCGGCGCCCGCTCCTGGAGCGATGTGGACGATCCCGGTTCCCTCGTCCAGAGCGACGTCGTCCCACGGAATCACTCGATGAACCACTCCCTCTTGCGCGGGGAGGTGGTCGAACGGCCCTTCGTACTCGAGTCCGACGAGCTCGCCGCCGAGAGCGC
>JACDCN010000130.1 GCA_013817555.1 Actinomycetota bacterium | reverse complement strand
GGTCACGACCTCTGCTCCGAGCCAGGCAGCGCCACCTGAGCTGTCTCTCGCGCTCGGCCGCGCGCTGGCCGCACCCGGTGTCGCCGCAAGCCGCACCGCCGCGCTGGCCGTCGACCTCGAGACGGGAGAGGTCGTCTTCAGCCGAAACACCGCAAGCGCACTCGCGCCGGCCTCAGCCGAAAAGCTGGCGGTCACGTTCGCCGCGCTCCGGCTCCTCGGCGCCGGCTACCGCTTCAGGACCGAGGTGGCCGGAAGAGGCGAGCTCGCCGGCCGCGTCTGGCGCGGCGATCTCTTGCTCGTCGGCTACGGCGATCCCACGCTCGGGCCAGCCGATCTCGACGCGCTCGCCCGCGACGTCGCCGCCTGGGGCATCCGGCGGGTGACCGGCCGCGTGCTCGGTGACGAGCGCCACTTCGACTCGCTCCGTGGCGCCCCGGGCTGGAAGCCATGGTTCGTCGGTGAGGAGTCCGCGCCGATTTCAGCCCTGTCGGTCGAGGATGTCGTGACCTCAGGCGCGAACAGCTCCGCCGCTGCTGCTGCGAGAGCCTTCACGGTTGCGCTCGGCCGCCGCGGTGTCTCCGTCACGCGGGCGCCACGCGCCGGCAATGCGCGCGCGGATGTGCTGCCGCTCGCTCTCGATCTCTCCGATCCGCTCGCGGAGATCGTCCGCACGATGAATCGGGAGAGCGACAACTTCATCTCCGAGATGCTGTTGAAAGAGCTCGGCGCCGGCTTTGCGCGTCGCGGGTCGACGCCGGCGGGAGCAGAGGTCGTGGTCGCCGAGCTGCGAGCGGCCGGAGTGCCGGTCACCGGAGTCCGCATAGCCGACGGCTCGGGCCTGTCGCGAGACGACCGGCTGACGACCGAGGCGCTCGTCGCGATCCTGCGGAAAGGCGCGGCGGATCCGGCGATTCGCGACGCGTTCGTCACGTCGCTCGCCGTCGCGGGCGTGTCCGGAACCCTAAAGCGCCGGCTCGACCGCCGGCCGACGCGCGGACGCGTGATCGCCAAGACCGGGACGACGAGCATCTCGTCCGCGCTCGCCGGGTTCGTCCGCCGCCGCTACGTCTTCGCCATCATCCAGAACGGCTCGCCCGTGCCGTACTGGACGGCGCGCCAGGCGCAGGATCGCTTCGTGACGGTGCTAGCGCGCTCGTAGCAGCGCAGTGAGATCGTCCTCGGACAGGACGGGGACTCCGAGCTTCTCCGCTTTCTGCGCCTTCGAACCGGGACTCTCGCCGACGATGACGCCGGTCGTCTTGCCCGACACCGACTCCGACACCTTCGCGCCGAGGGCCTCGAGGGCCGCCTTCGCATCCTCCCGCTTGAGGCTCTCGAGCGTTCCCGTGATCACGAACTGCTGCCCGGTCAACGAGCCCTCGACCGGGCGCGCTTGCTCCGCGCTCACCATCTGGATGCCGAGATCGCGGAGCTCGGCGACGAGCGCTTGGTTCTCCTCGTCCGAGAACCACTCGGCGATGAGCACCGCCCGGTCCGGCCCTACTCCCTCGACCTCCTCGAGCTCTGACTGGGTCGCGGCCACGAGCGCATCCACCGAGCCGAAGTGCAACGCGAGGTTCCGCGCGATCACCCAACCCACCTTTGGAATGTTGAGGCCGAAGAGCACCCGCGAGAACGGCTGCTCCTTCGAGCGCTCGATCGACGCGATCGCACGCGCGGCGGAGATCTCGGCGTATCCCTCGAGCACCTCCAGTTGCTCCGTTGTCACGCGGTAGAGATCCGGCAACGAGCGGACGAGTCCCTCGTCCCACAGCTTCTTGATCGTGTTGCCGCCGACTCCCTCGATATCCATGGCTGATCCCGCCCAGTGGTACAGCGTCTCCAGCCCGCGCGAGGGGCAGGCCCGGTTCGGGCAGCGGTGCATGACCTCGCCCTCGGGCTTCACGATCCCGGTGCGGCAGAGGGGGCAGCGCTTCGGCATCCGCCAGGGCTTCGTCCCGGACTCGTGCTCGCCTGCGGGCCCGACCACCTGTGGGATGACATCGCCGGCACGCTGGACGACGACAAGATCGCCGACCCGGATGTCCTTGCGCCTGATGTCGTCCTCGTTGTGCAGCGTCGCGCTCGAGACCGTCACGCCGCCCACCTGAACCGGCTCGAGCTCGGCCAGCGGGTTGAGCACGCCGGTGCGCCCGACGCGGACATGGATTGCCAGCAGTCGCGTCACGGCAGCCGTCGGCGCCCACTTGTACGCGCGGGCAAAGCGGGGCCTCCCGTGCAGCGAGCCGAGGGTCTCCTGCTGTACGAAGGAGTCGACCTTGATCACGATCCCGTCGATCTCATACCCAAGCTGGCCGCGTCTGGCCTCCCACGCAGCGCAGGCTTCCGCCACCTCTTCGATCGACTCCAGCCGCTCCGCGTCCGGGTTGGTGCGGAAGCCGAGCTCGCGCAGCCAGGCAAGCGTCTCCCACTGCGTCGGGGGGCCGGCGTCGCCGCGCACGCCGACGCCGTAGACGTAGATCGAGAGCGGCCGCTCGGCCGTGACCGCGGGATTGAGCTGGCGAAGCGAGCCCGCGGCAGCGTTCCGTGCATTCGGTGCGGGCTTGCGGCCAGCCGCGAGCTGCGCCTCGGTGAACTGCGCGAAGCCCGCGAGCGGGAAGTAGATCTCGCCGCGCACTTCGAGAACGTCAGGCGGCCGCGTACCGTCCTGCTCGAGCAGACGGAGCGGCACGGACTGCAAGGTCCGCAGGTTCCCGGTCACATCCTCGCCGCGGAGACCGTCTCCCCTCGTCGCTCCGCGCATGTAGACGCCGTTCTCGTAGACGAGCGAGACGGCCGAGCCGTCGATCTTGGGCTCGAGCACGTACGCCACCGGTTCGTCGGTGCCAAGCCGCTTGCGCACGTCGTCCGCCCACTTGGAGAGCGCCTCGGCCGTCGTGACCTTCTCCAACGACCCCATCGGAGAGAGATGCGCGACCTTGCGGAACCCATCTGCAGGTGGCGCTCCGACCCGCTGCGTCGGGGAGTCCGGCGAGACGAGCTTCGGGTGCTGGTCTTCGAGTGCCTGCAGCTCGTCGTAGAGAGCGTCGTACGCCGCATCGGAGAGCTCCGGATCGTCGAGAACGTGGTAGCGGTAGAGGTGGTGCTCGACCAGGCGCCGCAGCTCGGCCACACGCGCAGCGGGCGAGGATCGTTTCGCCTTCGTCATCTTCGTCCTAGAGGACATCGAGGAGCTCCTCCGGCGAGCGCACGAACGCATCCGGCTCTTGGGCCAGCAGCGTCTCGTCGGAATGGATCCCACCCCACCCGACCGCTACGGCGAACGCGCCCGCGCTCTTTCCCGCCTGGATGTCGAACGGCGAGTCCCCGACGTAGGCCGCGTCCTCGGGCGCCGCGCCCAGCCGCGCGAGGGCAGCGAGCACCGGCTCGGGATCCGGCTTGTGTCGCTCGGTGTCGTCATGGCCGACGACGACCTCGAACTGCTCGGAAAGCCAGGGGAAGCGTGCGAACGCAAGGGCGACGGTCCGATGCCGCTTGGCGGTGACGATCCCGAGCCGCCTCCCCTCGGAGCGGAGCTGTGGCAAAACATCCATCATCCCGTCAAACGCCTCGAGGGTCTCGTGCAGCGGGTCGTTGTGCTCCCGATACACCTCGACGAGCTCGTCCACGCGACCCGGCCCGAGCTCCTCCATCTGCGCGACCAGACCCTGTCCGCCAACCGTCGCGGCAAGCTCCTCGTACCCGACGTCGCGATCGAGCACGGTGCGAACGGCATGCTGCATGGAAGCGAGGATGATCGGCCCGGAGTCGATCAGCGTCCCATCGAGGTCGAAGAGAACGATGCGGAAGCGCATGCCCTCGATGCTAGTCAGTACTCCACGCGCTCCAGGTACAGACCCCACGGTGGCGCGGTCAGCCCCGCCTCGTCGCGAGGGCGTCCCGCGAGCAGCATCTCGATCTGGTCAGGCGCTTCCGAGCCGAGCTCGAGCATCGTGCCCACGAGCGTCCGCACCATGTGCCGCAGAAAGCCGTTGGCGGTGATCGTGAAGTCGAGGCGCTCGCCGTCGCGCTCCAAGGCGGCCTCGAAGACGGTGCGCACAGAGACCTCGTGCTGCGCCCCCCCGGGCGTGAAGGCGCGAAAATCGTGCTCGCCGGGGAGCAACGAGACTGCTGCGGCGAACGCCTCGAAGTCGATCGGGCGCGGCCAGTGAAGCACCCGCCTCGCTTCTAGTGGCGCAGGTGCTCGGCGAGCGAGGATTCGATAGCGGTAGGAGCGAGAGCGGGCGGAGAAGCGCGCATGGAATCCGTCCGGCGCCTGCTCGGCCTCGACGACCGCGACGTCGTCGGGCAGGGCCGAGGTCAGAGCTTCCGCAGCACGTTCGGTCGGTGGGCCCCCTGTGACGCCGACGCTCGCGACCTGGCCGACCGCATGGACTCCAGCGTCGGTACGGCCCGCAACGGCGAGGCGCTCCCACCCGGGGTACACGGCATCGATGGCGTCGCGCACCGCCCCCTCGACCGTGCGCTCGCCAGGCTGCCGCGCCCACCCGCGAAAGGCCGTGCCGTCGTATTCGAGCGTGAGCTTGAGGATCATCGGCATGTCATCTGCGAGGATCGCACTGTATGGACGAGCACCCGTGCGTCGGAGGAGCACTGCGTCTGAGCTTCTTCCCCTCGCACCTCGTTGCGGAGGAAGCAGCAGCTGTGTTCGCGGAACACGAAGGGCGGATCCGTGAGCGCCTTCCCGACGCGGAGATTCGGCACACCGGCGGAACGTCGGTGCTCGGCGTGCTGACAGCGGGTGACGTCGATCTGCAGGTACGGACGGATTGGGAGTCGTTCGAGGCGGCGAATCGCAGCAGACCCGGGCCTGATCGAGCGCTACAACGCATTGAAGCGGGCCTACGAGGGCGGTTCGTACGACGAGTACCAAGCTGCCAAGCGCGACTTCTTCTACGCGAACTTCCGGTTGTAGCGCCGCACCGCCGGGCTGAACGTCGGGGCCACCTCAGCCGCCGATCCGCAGCGCCTCGTTCGCGGAGCTCACCGTCAGCCCCGGCTCCGGCCCGCCTCCGATGACGAAGACGCGGCCGTCTAGCGCGGCCATGCCGATGCCGTGGCGGGGCGTCGCGAGATCGTCGAAGCGCACCCAGCGCCGTTCGGCGACGCGGTAGCCAAGGACCTCCGCGATCGTTCCGGCGGGCTCTTCGCCACCCGCCGATACGACGTGCCCGAGCAGCGCCGCTGCGCCCGTGCCGCCGCGCGAATCGGGCACAGGCGAGAGCCGAGTCCAGCGCTTCCCGCCCGGCCGGTACGACTCGAAGTGCAGGAGGTTCGTGTCGAGACCCGACGTTCGCCCGCCGATCGCGTACACCGTTCCCGCCAGTGACGTCACTCCCAGATGCTCACGGGCGGTCGGGCCAACCACGATCGACCAGCGCCCCGTCCGAACGTCGAACGCGAGGGCGTTGCGGGCGAGCCTGCCGGCAGCAGTGACGCCTCCGGCAACGACGATCTTCCCTCCCGCCAATCCTGCGCCTGCGGCCGCACGCGGGAACGGCATACGGGGAAGGGAGCGCCATCTCGCACGCTCGAGGACGAACGCGCTCCGGAGGGGCATTCCGGCAACCGTGTAGCCACCGAGCACGTAGAGCCTCGCCCCTACTCCCACTGCCATCGAATGATGGACTCCTATCGGGAGGTCTGGAAGCCGACGCCAGCTGTTCCGAGCCGGCGAGTACGCGTCCACCCGTTTCGACGCGCTCCTCTCGAGCGTCAAGCCTCCGAGCACCACGATCTCGCTGCCGACCGTCGCAGCGACGACCTCGGTGCGCGGAAGCGGCAGCGCCGCTCGTGTCTCCCAGCCGCTCGCCGCCGCCGCAGCGAGCGGTACGAGCACCAGTGCGAGCGCGACGAATCCCACTCTCATGGCGCGGAGGGTAGTAGAGCTCCTAACGCAATGAACGGCCATGTCGGGCGATCATCACGTTAGAAGCTCACGCGGGGTCGACGACGAGCAGGAGTCCTTCGACAGCGCGAACGACGACCTGCGTGCCGGCGTCGCAGCCTCCGGCGCAGCGAGCCTGCCAGAGCTCGCCCCGTATCTTGACCTGGCCTTGGGGCCAGAGATCCGACGAGGCGACTCCGACCTTACCGACGAGCGCGTCGACTCCCACAGTCGCCTTGCGGCGCTTCGACCACCAGATGAAAAGGCCGGTCTCGGTGATGTCGAGAACCGCGGCGACGGCGACGGACACGAGACCCCACGGCGAGGGAAGCACGAAGACTGCGAGGAGGATCGCGATGAGAACGAGCATGCCCTCGAG
>JACDCN010000129.1 GCA_013817555.1 Actinomycetota bacterium | reverse complement strand
TCTGTCGACGCACGCGCAAGGCCGAGAGCCAATGCAGCGACATCTGTGGACGACCTGCGCGCGGTGAACCAAGCCACGCGACGGCCTTCCGCATGGACCCATTGCTCGGCAAGCGTCGTCTTGCCGTATCCCGCTGGTGCCACGAGCGTCTTGATACGAGCCTTCGACTCGTCGAGCAGAGCAAGGAGACGAGGCCGTTGGATAACTCGGCGGCGCTGCCGGACGCCTGCTGTCGCAGTGCTTGTCATAGCCCGAAATCCCTGCTCCCCGCGCCGACCCTAACACCGTTCCGGGGAAGCCTGGGCGCCCGCGACGGCGGGAGTCGTCGCGGCCGGGGCGCCCAGTCAGCGGCGGGATCGCTTGGCCAGCGCCCAGCCGAACTCCGGAGACAGCGGATCCTCTCCGGTCAAGAGTCGGTAGGCGATCGGGATCTGACGCCTGCGCCTGACGCCGAGCTTCTGCCGCAACACGTCGCAGTGCGCCTTGGCGGTTCTGGGGGAGATCCCGAGACGCTCGCCGACCTCCTCGTTGGAACAGCCGGCTGCGAGCAACAACACGACTTCGCGCTGACGCTCCGTGATCGGCGCCGGTTCCCTACGTGTGGCCAGGTCGATCATGGCCGTGACGCTACTCCCTCGTTCGAGGGACGACCATTCGTCAGGGGATGTATTCCGAGATGTATTCGAAGAAGCCGCGTGGGGGCGGCTACGTCATCGGAACTTGCCGGAGAACCTTTGGCGCCACACGGTCCAAGATCTCCGAGAGGCTGTCGCCGGTGCAGGTCAGGCCGTGGTTTCGAAGGCCGATGACCGCGTGGGCCGGATCCGGCTCGAGCGCGACGAGGTCGGCAACGGCGACCGCGAGCTCCTGCGTGCCACAGGGGTAGTTCACGTCGGTCGCCGGGATGCCCTCCATCCATGCGTGCACGTGCAGGATCGCGCCGACCTCGGGGTGGGCCTGGTAGATCATCCAGTGCTCGATCGCGTCCACCGAGACGCGCTTGGGCTCGATACCGGGTGGGACGCTGAGCACGATCATCCCCCGCTCGTCGTCGAAATCCTTGACCATGAGGATGTCGCGTCCCACGTCTTCGAGCTTCGACTTGTCGACGCCCGACGCGCTCATCCAGAAGCGCGTCTCGTCCTTCCTGGCGGACAGGTTCCCGTACGAGAGACCGCCTACCGAGTAGAGGCGCATGACGTGGCGGAGGTCCCGTCCGGAGAGGTATTCCTCGACCGGGAAAGGCGAGGGCAGAAGGTCGAGCTCGTCCAGCCGACGTCCGGCCGAGCCAACGTCCGCGGTGATCTCGTCCCCGTCCCAGAGCTCTGGCTCGAGGTCGGGGATCCATTCGTTGTCGATGACGAGCCGCGAGGTCGCGAGCGGCTCGAGGCGCTCGTAGATCTCTGCCGGGTCGTCCGCGACGTGGTACGTGCCGCGCTCCATCGTCGTGAACCACACGCCCTGATCGGGGACGCGCAGAAGGACGACATTGGAGAGCGTGCGAACGAGCATCGGGTAGCTCTCCTTGAGCGCATCCTCGGGCGCCTCGGGGAGCTCGTAGAACGCGGCCGAGTACGTGCCGCGCGAGGAACGCCTGAATGCCTTCGGGTCTGCCGGATCGAACATGTTGAGGACGAAGTCCGCCTCGGCGACGTCGTCGACTCGGACGAAGTCGTCCTTCTCGAACTGCTTGCCGATCCTTGCGACCCACTCCTCATGAGCCGGAGAAGTCGACGTGCCCCAGATCGCGTACCTGCGCAAGGGTCCGAGTGTAGTCGACCGGCTAGCGAAAGAGATCGCGCTCGCTGGGCATGAGCAGGTCCTGTCCGCTGCCGTCACCCGGCACGTCGACTCCGCGCACGACCGCGGCCGGGATGCCTTCGGTCTTCCCCATCACGAGCTCGGCCGCGCCTGCGATCTCGTCCGCGACAGCGATCTCGGTTGCATGCAGCTCGTATCCGGTCGAGTCCCGTCTTCCCTCGAGATCGAGGAGCGGGCTCAGTCCCGCGACCCCCAGGGCAACGTCGGTCGTACCGCGCCGGAAGGGACGTCCGAAGGAGTCGCTGACGATGACGCCCACGTCGACGCCCGAGAGCTCACGGATGCGGCTTCGGAGGAGACGTGCCGACGCATCCGAGTCGAGCGGGAGCAGGATCAGTGTGCTCGGTCCCTTCGCGTTCGATTGATCGACTCCCGCGGAGGCGCAGACGTACCCGTGACGCGTCTCGGCGATGATCAGCGTCGGCGGTCTCATGCGGACGATCCGACGGCTCTCCTGAAGGATCACCTCGATGCGGCGCGCGTCGTCGTCTCCGGCGAGCTCGCGTGCTCGGTCCGAGGGCTCGATCTGGTCGAGATGCCGCACGCGGCCCTCGACCTTCGAGACCGCCTTCTGCGCGACGACAACGATGTCGCCGGTCTCCAACCCTGCCGCGTTCTTCGCCGACTCGACGAGGAGCGCACCAAGGTCGTCTCCCTCGTCGAGCTCTGGAAGCCCGCGCAGCGGGATGACGCGGAGCTCGCCGCTCAACGGAGGCCGGTCACGCGGATGCCGGCATGGCCGCGGTAACGCTTGTTCAGGTTCACCGCCACCGCAATCATGCCCTCGAGGGCGCGTGCGCTCGCGAGCGGGCCGGCATCGAAGGCCCGCCCGGCAATCAGCCGCTCGGCGACTTCGAGCACGAGGGTCTTCACTTCGGAGTCGTCGCCGCAGACGAAGGCGTCCTCGTCGGGAGGCTCGTCTCTGCCGAGGGTCGAGGCGGCGAGCGAGTGAAGGCCGGCGACAACCGGCCCCTCCAGATGAGCTTGGATCCGCTCGGCCAGGGACACGGCCTCAGGGGACGGGAGAACGCCAGAAGACGTGAAGCGGAGCTCGGATGCGACGCAGAGGACTGGCGTCGAGCCGATGCTCTCTCGAAGGAGTCGTGCCGTGTCGAGCGCGGCGTCCGCGTTGGTGGCCAGGACGACAAGATCTGCGTCGCGGACAGCTTCGCCATTCATCGCCCCTTCGACTCCGAGCTCGGCGGCCGCGTCTTTCGCGCGGGCAGCGTCTCGGGAGCCGAGCACAACGTCGTGCCCGGCTTCCCGCAGGCGGGTCGCGAGTGCGACTCCGAACGGTCCCGTGCCGCCGACGATCGCTATCCGCATGCAACCTCCAGGGTTCTCTCGGCGAGCCGGCGCGCGGCATCCCGGTCGTCCATCAACGTCCTCGTGACAGCGAGCTGGATGTCCGCTTCTGCCGGAGCGTCGGCCTCGTCGATCACCAAAGCGTCAATCAGACCCAAGTAACAGTCTGTTACATGGGCCGGTGAGGTGCCGCCCGCCATGCGCGAGAGCATACGGTCGAGTGGGCCCGAGACGGCTTTGCCTCCGACGAGCGGGCTCACCGCGACGCAGCGAGCGCGGCGCGACTCGAGCGCGCGGCGAATCTCGCTCACGGCGAGGATTGGTCCGATCGAGAGATATGGGTTACTGGGCGCGATGAGGATCGCCCCCGCATCCACGAGGGCTTGGAGCACCCCTGGCGCGGGCCTCGCGTCGTCGGCGCCCTCATAGCGAACGTCGTCCACATCGTCCTCGTGCGCACGCCGGACGAACCACTCCTGGAACGGAAACTCGCCCGCGGTCGTGTGAACGTGGGTTCGTAGCCGGTCGTTCGTCGCTGGGAGGATCCGCGAGCTGAGGCCTGTTTTCTCCACAAGGCGAGCGGTCACTTCGGAGAGTGGCACATCGGCGCGAAGCAGCTCAGTGCGGACGAGGTGGAGCCCGATGTCGAGGTCGCCGAGCCGAAACCAATCGTCTCCTCCCCAACTCCCCGCGGAGGCGAGCGCGTTCCAGGTCTCCCCGGCTCGACCCCAGCCGCGCTCGTCGTCGATCAATCCCGCAAGCGTGTAGAGGAGGCTGTCGAGATCGGGCGAGACGTGCACTCCGAGGATCTCGAGATCGTCGCCGACGTTGCCGACGATGGTGAGGTCGCCCGCTGGGAGCGTGTCGGCGAGGCCGCGGGCGAAGCGGGCTCCCCCGCCGCCTCCTGAGAGAAGGACGACCTTCACGCCGTGACGGCGAGCAGCGACCGTGTACGGGAGCCGAGCAGCGGTGCGTAGCGCTCGAGATCCTCTCCCGTGTCGACGTCCGCCTCGAGCTCCGGGCTAGCCACGGTCGCGAACGGCGCTTGGGCGCGGAACCGAGCCGCGCTTCCGGGCCCGTACAGCGGCGCAAACACGGACGGGTCGGGAAGCGACAGCGCATTTGTGGTTCCGTCCTCGGCCTCGACCAGCGCGAGTCCAGCCGCCGCCAGCCTTGCAATCGCAGCCGGGGTGGCGCAGGGAAGGTCGGCATTGACTACCAGAGCGTGTCCTTCGACGCGAGCCAGCCCAGCCGCAACGGCTGCGCCCAATCCGTTCCCGGGATCCGGCACCACCTCAGCACACGGCGGGACCACGGCCGAATCGTCGGTGACGACGAGGACTCTCCCGACCTCGAGCGCCGCGGAGACGACGTCTCCGAGCATCGCGACCGCGGCGGCGGCGCGGATTGCCGCTGGAAGCCGTCGCTTCGCGTCGCCACGGTAGGGGATCACGATCGTCGGCACGCGCCGAAGCGTAGTCCGCGGCAGTCTTAACAGTGCCTGGCACTGTAAGCGTGGAAAGAGCGCGCCGATTCTTTCACAGGCGGCTCGTCAGTTTCGGTCAGGCTGCGTTCGAGGAGGTGCTGTCCGCGCCCGGGCCGGACGTCGCCCACTCCTGCACGTCGAACCAGTGTGTCTCGCGCAACGCCTCGCACACCTGGGGGTCGGTGTGGGCCGGGTTGAAGACATGGTGCTCGACATCGCAGCAGATCTCGATCTCGCCGAGGGAGACGTGCGAGATGCGCGTGAGTGACTCCGACGGAAGCCCGACCTCGGAGACCATGTAGTGCTTGAACTGAAGGTCGGGATCGAGCTCCATGAGCTCGGGCCAGTCGGGGCAAGTGCGAGCGCTCACGCGCGGCCTACTTCTCCTCCAGCGCCCAGCTCCCTGCAAAGCGCACGAATCCACGCTCGTCGCCGCCTGGATACACCACGAACGCAAGCGCGTCGTCGAGCTGGTGGTAGAGGTGCTCGCCGCTCTCGTCGGTCAGGCCGAGCCTGAGGTGGAAGCGGCCGTCAGCGAGCGGCAACGAGCCGATCTCGAAGCGGACACCTCGTTCGCCGTTGCCCGCGGCCCAGCCGAGCTCACCCAGATCGACGGCCTGGCCGGCGACGAGCGTGCCCGCATCGTCGCGCAGCTCGAGCTGGAGCCGAGGAGGAGGAACACCGTGGGTAGCAGAGACGGCGACACGGAGCGCGAACGGCTCGCCCGAGAGGAACTGCAACCGCTCGGCTCCTTCCTGTCCGACGAGTTGAGCGGAGGCGATCGTCGCCTCCCCGGAGCCCCACTCACGCAGGCCCGCGCCGCGCTCGGCCGGATCGGTGTCGTCGGCAAGGGTGCGCCGGTAACGCGCGATCGCCTCTCGCGTCGGCCCGTCGAACGCGACGCGGCCCGAGTCCAGGAGCACTGCACGCTCGCACAGGCGCTCGACGGCGGACGCGTCGTGCGACACGAACACGATGGTCCCGCCCTCCTGCTTGAACCGGGCGATGCGACCGAAGCACTTCCGCTGGAACGACTCGTCCCCGACAGCGAAGACCTCGTCGAGCAACAGGACGTCCGCGTCCAGGAACGCGGCGATTGCGAAGCCGAGCCGAACGGTCATCCCCGAGGAGTACGTCCGCACGGGCCGGTCGATCGCGTGCTCGAGCTCGGCGAAGGCGACGATCTCGTCGAAGCGCTGGCGAATATCTGCCCGACGCAGTCCGTAGATGGCGCCGTTCAGGAAGACGTTCTCGCGCCCGGTGAAGTCGGGGTGGAACCCGGCGCCGAGCTCGAGCAAGGAGCCGATCCGGCCCTCCGCGCGCACGCGTCCGGCCGTGGGCTTGATGATCCGGGCGACGATGCGGAGCAGCGTCGTCTTGCCCGATCCGTTCCGCCCGATAAGCCCCACGGCCTCCCCGCGGGCAACGTCGAGAGAGACGTCGCGGAGCGCCCACACGTCGGTCGATTCAGTCTGCCCGCGCTGGACGAACAGATCCTTGAGCGTGCGGGCGTCTCGAGCGTGGATCCGGAACCGCCGCGAGACACTTTCGACGCTGATCTCGCCGGGGTTCATCGTGCGACCTAGACTAGCCCTCGGGATGGAACGAGTCGGCGAGCACGCCGTGCCCATGGGGCCGCTCGCCGTCCGCTGGCTGGCCTACGAGCTGGGCGAAGTACGCGCAGG
>JACDCN010000128.1 GCA_013817555.1 Actinomycetota bacterium | reverse complement strand
ATCGCGGACACGAAGGGCGAGTCGACGATCGAGGTCTCCGAGGCGCATCGAGGATGCCTCTCGGATCTCGATGGCTTCTCGCATGTGTGGGTGCTCGCGCATCTCCACGAGACGCTCGGCTGGGACCCGATGGTGCCGGCGTTCCTCGACGATCGGCCGCACGGAACGTTCGCGACGCGCTCGCCTCGGCGACCCAACCCGGTCGGCCTCTCGTTGAGCCGCATCGTCGAGATCCAGCCGTCCGCGGTCGTCGTCGAAGGGCTCGACCTCCTCGATGGAACTCCGGTGCTCGACCTCAAGCCGTTCGTGCCGCTCTTCGACACGCCGTCGGGGAACCTGCGCTCGGGCTGGTTCGAAGGGCGCGCCGACCGGGTCTTCTCACGCACATCTGACGACCGCTTTGCGCTACGCAGCCGCCGAGCCTGAGCTGGAGGCGTATTGCCTATCGTTTGGACGTGCGCGCGCTTCTGATCGCCGTCGCTTCTCTCGCCCTTGCCGTGGGGTCGGTCGGCGCTTCCGGCACCAGCGGCCCCACGGTCACGAAGCTGACGCTCGACGGAGTGGCCTTCCGCCCCGAGCTCGCCCTGACCTCCGATAGCCGCTCACTGGGGCTGATGAGCCGGCGACGGGCGCCCGCGGATGGGATGCTGTTCGTGTTCCCGGAGTCGACGACCGGCGGTTTCTGGATGAAGAACACGCTCGTCCCGCTCACCATCGTCTTCTTCGACGCCGACGGCAAGCGCGTCAGGCGGATGTCAATGGTTCCATGTCGCGACGATCCATGTCCCATCTACCACCCGGGCCGCAGGTATCGCTTCGCGCTCGAGCTCCGGGCGTCGGAGACCCGTCTCGCCAAGAAGCTCGGCCCGCTCGGCGCCTTGCGCCGCCTCGTACGGCAAGCGCGCTAGATGGTTTCGCGTTTCGCTCCCGCGCTGACGGGCACAATCTCACGATGGAGCTGCCGGCAGCGCCCCGCCTGAGAGGACTCTTCCACCAGTACGCCTTCTTCGCCGCCGCGGCTGCTGGTGTGACGCTCATCGCCTTCGCCGAGGGAGCACGGGCCCGCTTCGCGGTCGCCGTCTACGCGACTGCGCTCGCCGCGATGTTCGGCGCGAGCGCCTTGTATCACCGCACGCCCTGGAGATCCGCCCGGGCAAAGGCGTGGGCCAGGCGCGTCGATCACTCCATGATCTTCGTATTCATCGCGGGGACGTATACGCCGTTTGCGCTCCTCGCCTTCTCGGGGGTTCTCCCGGCCGTCGTCCTTGCGTGTGTGTGGATCGGCGCAGCGCTCGGGATCGTGCTCAACGTCAGCTGGATCGACGCGCCCAAGTGGGTCATCGCACCCGTGTACCTGCTAGTCGGCTGGGTCGGCGTGCTTGTGGCACCACAATTCTTCACGGAGCTCGATATCGCGTCGGCCGTGCTCGTGACCGTCGGCGGCGTCTTGTACACGCTCGGCGCGTTGACCTACGCGACCCACTGGCCGGATCCGTTCCCGGCAACTTTCGGCTTCCACGAGGTCTTCCACGTCCTCGTCCTCGCCGCGGCGGTGACGCAGTTCGTCGCGGTCTCGTTCGTCGTCATCTGACCGTCCTGCGCCTGTCCCTGGCGTTTCTCGCGCTCCTCGCGCTCCTGCTCGGGCTCCCGGCCGCCGAAGCGGCGCGGATCCCTCTGGTGGTCATCGATGCCGGCCACGACCTGCACGGCAATTCGGAGACCGAGCCGATCGGTCCAGGCTCGAGCACGCGCAAGATCAAGGACGGCGGCGGCACACACGGTGTGGTCTCCGGCCTTACCGAGGCGGAGCTGAATATGCGCGTGGCGGCTCGGCTTCGTCCGCTGCTCGAGCGCGCCGGTATCCGGGTCGTGATGACGCGTACCGAGACCGCCGGAACGAGCATGGGCAACATCGCCCGCGCGCGGATCGCGAACCGTGCGGGTGCCTCGCTCTTCCTGCGCATCCACGCCGACGGATCGACCGATCCGAGCGCTCGCGGCTCGCACACGCTCTATCCCGCGCTCCGGCGTGGCTGGACGGACGACGTCTACGCCGAGAGCAAGCGCGCCGCAAGAGTCGTCCAGGCCGAGATGGTGCGCACGCTCCAGTTCCCCGACCGCGGCCTGCAGGAGCGGAGTGATTTCACAGGCTTCAACTGGGCCGATATCCCCGTGATCCTGGTCGAGATGGGATTCATGACCAACCGAACGGACGACCGGCTGCTGGCGATGGCGACGTATCAGCGGCGAGCCGCGGTCGGCCTCTGCCGGGGCACGCTTCGCTTCCTAAGGCGCCCGAGTGCTCCCTGCGCCTAGGGATTCCGGCTAGGCTGGGTCGATGGCCACCAAAAGACAACAGACGATGGCGAAGCTGACGCGCGAGCGAAACGTCAAGGAAAAGCGCGAGCGAAAGCTCGAGAAGAAGAAGGCCAGGAAGCTGGCGGCTGCCGAGGGCGGCGAGCCGATGGTCGAGGTCGACGAGTTCGGCGTGCCTATAGCCGAGGGCGACGAGCCGCTCGAGGCAACGACCGACTGACGCACGTCGTCGTTACGCGCGCTCCTCGATCCTCATCAGACCGAGCTGCACGATGGTCCGGTAGCTCGTGAACGCGTGGTGTCCTGCCTGGAGGAGGTACTGGTCCGAGTCCAGCAAGCGGCGGTAGACGTAGAGCGGGACTCGTACCGATCGCTCGCAGTCGCCGCTCTTGCATTCGCACGCGAACTCGACGAGACCCTGCGCATCCGTCGTCGGCTCGAGCTCGGCGGCCTTCTGCCTATTGGACGTCCGGCTCGCCACGCGGTGGGCGATGTCGTCCTCGACCGCCACCAGCTTCTTGCTTGCGTTACTCGCCATACGGGTGCTCCTCCTGCCATGAACGGATAGGGAGGGCGCAGACGGCGCCGTCGGTATTCGTCCGGTGTCCTTCGAGTGTAGCCGCCGCCCTATGCGTGACCGGCCCGGGCGGGCTCGGATGCCGCATTCCTGCGGGCGATCTCTGTCCGCACGGCGGGCGCGACCTCGGTCCCGAAGAGGTCGATCGCGCGCAGCACCTTCGCGTGAGGAAGGGTGCCAACGCTGATCTGGGCGAGAAACCGCTCGTGCCCGAAGATCTCGTGCTGGAAGAGGATCTTCTCGACAACTTCCTGCGGGCTGCCGACGACCAGCGCTCCGCGCGGCGAGCAGAGGGCGTCGAAGCCTTGTCTCGTCATCGGCGACCAGCCGCGCTCGCGTCCGATCGCGTTCATCATCGCGGCGTACGAGGGAAAGAACTCGTCAGCGGCCTGCTGGGAGGTCTCGGCGACGTAAGCGTGCGAGTTGATGCTCAGTGCTGGGGGCGGGTCGTGCCCGGCCTCCCGTGCTGCCTGCCGATGGAGCTCGGCGAACGGGGCGAATCGCTCCGGCTCCCCGCCGATGATCGCAAGCGCCATGGGGAGCCCGAGCTTCCCTGCTCTTACGGCCGACGTCGGCGTGCCCCCGACGGCCACCCAGGTCGGCAGTGGATCCTGAACCGGCCGTGGATAGACGCCGAGTCCCTCGAGAGCGGGGCGATGGTTCCCCGACCACGTGACCTGTGCTCCTTCCCGAATACGGAGGAGCAATCCGAGCTTCTCGGCGAAGAGATCGTCGTAGTCGTCGAGGTCGTAGCCGAAGAGCGGGAA
Source organism: Actinomycetota bacterium (assembly GCA_013817555.1). Classification (GTDB taxonomy): domain Bacteria; phylum Actinomycetota; class Thermoleophilia; order Gaiellales; family Gaiellaceae; genus GMQP-bins7. The sequence goes on along the minus strand of JACDCN010000128.1, from coordinate 2,650 downwards.
CGACTCGATGAACGAGCCGCGGCCGACCATGATCTCGGCGCGGCCGCCTGAGAGCAAGTCAACCGTGGAGAACTCCTGGAAGACGCGGACGGGATCGTCGGAGCTCAGAACCGTGACCGCGCTCGTCAGCCGAATGCGTTTCGTTCGCGCCGCCGCCGCAGCGAGCACGACAGCCGGCGCCGAGACCGCGAAGTCCGGGCGGTGATGCTCGCCCACTCCGAACACGTCGAGACCGACCTGGTCGGCGAGCTCGATCTCTTCCAAGAGGTTGCGCAGCCTTTCCTCGGGGCTGATCCCGGCACCCGACGCCGAATCGCCCCGTAGCTCGGCGAACGTGTAGATACCGATTTCCAGGTCGGCCTACCTTGTCATGTCGCTCTAGGCCGGCGGCCCCTAGTCGAGGGCCGATCCCGAAGCCGCCTCGTTCGGGCGCTGAGGCAGGAGCAGGTGGGTGTCCAGGATGGCCTGGGCGATGTCTAACACTTTGAGACCTGTGGTCTGCGAATGGCGGCGGAGGAGGTAGAAGCCGTCCTTGTCGGGGACCCCGTGGCGCTCCATGAGGATGCCCTTGGCGCGTTCGATCACCGCGCGGCGGCCGAAGGCGCCTTCGAGGTTGTGGAAGTCCGCGAAGCGGCGCAGCACGATGTCGATCGCGCTCTGGATCTCTGAGGGCTCACCATGAGTGATGTAGGCGAAAATGCCTCGCTTTGCCGCCTCGGTCACGAACTCGGTGTCGTCGGTGTGGAGCAATGCGATCACGGGACACGTCGACTCTTGGACGATTCGCGTGATGTGGTCGAGGGCGTGCTCGGAGCTCTCGCCTAGTCCGACGAGCGCAACATCGGGTCGCTCCTGCCGCGTCAACTGGCCCACCTCTTCGACGTTGAGCTCCCGAGCGATGCAGGTGTGGCCCATCTCGACCACGACGCGCGACAGGAGCTCGAGACGCTCGGCGCGCTCGTTCGCGATCAGGATACGGAGATGCTGCTTCTCCGCCGGAATCTCTTCTAGCTGGAGTTCGTCAATGCTCAAATGCGCTCTCTGCCGAGTCTCGTTCCGACGGCTATCTTAGACCCGGTCGCCGGACAGTACAAATTCTTCGTTACCCCGGCCTGGAGAGCCACACACTCATTCCGTGCTATGCCCGGCGACAAAAACTGGCGCGATGCGTGAGGGAACCGCTATCGTGCTCCTGCGCTCAACCCGAAGCGCGGCAATAGTCTGCGAAGTCGAGCTCACGGCTCGCGACCCCCGTCCGTAGCCCTCGGTCGGGTGCTCTGTCGGCGCACTCCACTGCCGACGCACTGATCCGACTCGACAAGGGGAGCCCATGGACGACGTGACGGTAAGCCAGCCGGGCGAGAGCATCACCGTTATTGCCTTACACGGGGAACACGACCTTGGCACCGCAAGTGAGATGGCCGTTCTGTTGGACGACGCGATCTCGAGTAGCAACCTCGTCGTGGTCGATGTCACGAGTGCCCAGTTCATCGATTCGTCGTTCCTCCACAACCTCGTGAAGGCTCACCGAGGCGCGCAGACGCGCGGATCGCGCTTCGTGCTGCAAATGGGGACTGCCCGGATCGTTCGCAGAGCCCTGGAGATCAGCGGGCTTCTGGAGGAGTTGGAGTGCGCGAGCACGAGGGACGAAGCCTTGGCGAAAGCGACCGACTGACCTGAGCTACCTCACGCGCCTTTACGACACGTGTGCAATGCGGGATGATCTCAAGCCCTCGAGCCAAGGAGGCAAGAATGGCCCCCATCGTCCACAGCGTCGACATCTCGCGGAGCCCCGAAGACGTCTTCACCTACCTGACCGACCTCGGACGGTTCACCGAGTGGCAGGAGCAGGTCGTGAGCGCTCGTCCCCTCGATGAGGGGCCGATGAAAATCGGCTCGAAGGCGTCACTCACGCGCCGAATGGGAAAGCGGGAGCAGACGTTCACCACCGAGCTGACCGACTGGAACCCTCCGCGGAGCTATGCGTTCCGAGGAATCGACGGCCCGGTCAGGCCGATCGGCAAGGGCACGCTCGAACCCATCGACGACGGAGCGGGAACGCGCTTCACGTTCTCCATCGACTTCGAAGGACACGGGATCGGGAAGCTGCTGGTGCCGCTCATCGTCCGCAAGCAGGCGAAGTCGGAGATAACAAAGAGCCACGCGGCCCTGAAGCAGCAACTCGAGAGTGGCGCCGGCTAGTGCGGTCGCTCCCAACGATCGACCGGAAAACTTCGCTGAATCTGCAGGGGTGAGGCTTGCCCCGCCCCTACCCTCGTCGTCGGTGGCGCATGGAGGGCGAGGCGAGCCTCGCCTGACGCTTCCCACGACTAGGCCGTTGGGCAAACTGTTCGTGACGGCCTGCAATATCCGCTAGGCGAAGCGTCCGAGTCGTAGTACCTTTCTGCGAGCCGGTGAGAAGGTGAGCTCTCGTGGAGCACCGACGGGAATGCGGTCCGATGGCGTTCCAGCCCCGTCGCACGGCCTCGCACGTTCGCGCTCTGCGTCGTTCTTCTATTCGGAGCGTGCGAGGCAGTTTTCGCTTCGGCCTCCTTCTCGGCACGTCCCGATGCGGCGAACGCAGCTGCAATCGGGTTTCCCGGAGGCCGCTACTTCAACGTCGCCTGCGGGTTCAGCCATCGCAACAACG